>JASHUR010000157.1 GCA_030039895.1 Acidobacteriaceae bacterium
TCCCCACGCTCACCGCCACCGGCACATGCAGCGCCAGGATCAGCAGCGGAGCCGTGATCGTCCCCGCTCCAACCCCTGTAATAGCAATAACAAAGGCGATGCCGAACCCCAGCGCAACATCCATCGCCCCCTTACCGGCCCTCCTGCCCGGAAACTGCCTTAGAATCTTGATTCTGAACGGGTTGAATGTGGATCCCGCACTCCACCTTGGCCCCGCCCCAGCGCCCCGACCGTGGATCATCCCCAGTCGGCAGGCTCGTGCACGGCTCGCACCCAATGCTCGAGTACCCCGGCTCATACAGCGGCAGCAGTGGAATCCCCCGCCGCTCCGCATACTGCCACACGTCTCGCGTATGCCAATCCGCCAGAGGACTCAGCTTTTTCAATGTTTTACCCGTCGGCAGCGTGAATTTCTCCACCGCCTGCAGCCCCGCCCTCGTCTTCGCCTGCTGCCTCCGCAGCCCCGTGAACCACACCTCATAAGGCTGGAGCGCCTTGAACAGCGGCCCCACCTTCCGCAGCCCGCAGCACCGGTCCGGAGCCGCCTGGTACAGGATCCCGAACTCCCTCTCCTGCTCCTTGACCGTCTTCTCCGGCAAAATGTTCTTTAGATTCAACCGCCAGGCCGCAGCCATCCGGTCTCGGTACTCATAAGTCGCCGCAAAGTGATACCCCGTCTCTAGGAACAGCACCGGAACCTCCGGCTCAAGCTCCCGCACCAGGTCCAGCACCACCATGTCTTCCGCCTGGAAGCTGCACGTCACGCATGCCCCAGCCCCAAATTCCTCACGCACCAGCGCCTTGGCCGCCGCCACCCTCTCGTCCAGCGTCATCGGCTCACTCATCCCCGCTCCCAACTTCCAGCTCCGCCAGCAGCCCATCCACGCTCGCATCCGCCACCGGCTCAAGAAGAAAGTCCCTGTTTACCACCTGCGCCGGACCATCCGTCTCCACCAGAACCACAACCTTCGCCTCAAGCAGAGCCCGCAACAGCGCCTGGTCCTTCACCCGCGTCCGCACCACTGGATAATTGAATTCCAGCAGCCGCTTCTCCAGTTCCTCCACGGCCGCGCGCCCAGCCAGCACAATCCGCGGAGCCTCTTCCTCCGCCACTGCCGTTGCTAGCACCTCGCGAATCATCCCCGCGCCAACCGTGGCGTTGCTCGCCGGATCAATCAGAATGAAGCTGCCCGTCGTGCGGCTCTCGCCGTACAGATCCGCCAGAATCGGACGGTCCGTCTCCACCTCGATCTCGCCAATGCCGTTCAGCTCGAGCGCCGTCGCCGCCTGCGTCCCCAGCGTCTCGATGTTCACCTTGTGTCGAATCGCCCGCACCCGCGCCGGAACCACATGGCTCGCATGTTTCAGCAGATACCGCTTGTGCAGAGCCAGCGGCTGTTCGTGCAGCCATACAGCGGACGCCGCAAAGTGGTTCGTCACGGCCGTCTGCCCATCCACCGCCGCGATCAGATCGCCGCGGCTGATGTCCAGCTCATCTTCCAGCGTCAGCGTCACAGAGAGCGGCGCCGCCGCCGACTCCAGATCACCGTCAAACGTCACTATCCGTTCCACGCGGCTCGTCCTGCCGGAAGGCAGCGCCACAATCAGGTCGCCCGACTGAATCGTCCCCGCTGCTATCTGCCCCGCAAACCCGCGGAAACTCTGGTCCGGACGAATCACGCGCTGCACCGGCATGCGGAACGGCGCATCCGCTCTCCGCCCCGCGATCTCCACATTCTCCAGATACTCCAGCAGTGAAGGCCCCTCATACCACGGCATCCGTTCGCTTCCGCGTACCACGTTGTCGCCTTCAAGCGCGCTGATCGGAATCGCCTCAAGGCTTGCAATCCCCACGCGCTCCGCCAGTACGGCAAAATCGTGGCTCAGCCGGTCGAATACCTCCTCGCTGTAGTCCACCAGGTCCATCTTGTTGATGGCCGCAACCACCCTCGGAATCCCCAGCAGTGCCGCAATGTACGCATGCCGCCGCGACTGCGTCAGAATGCCCTTACGCGCATCCACCAGAATGATCGCCAGGTCCGCCGTCGACGCGCCCGTCGCCATGTTGCGCGTGTACTGCTCGTGCCCCGGAGTGTCCGCAATGATGAACTTCCGTCGCGCCGTTGAGAAAAAGCGGTACGCTACATCAATCGTGATGCCCTGCTCCCGCTCCGCCCGTAGCCCGTCCGTGAGCAGCGCAAAGTCGATCACCTGCGCAGCCGACCCTCCGCTCGTGCGCGTCACTGCCCGCACATGGTCTTCATACACGTTGCGCGAGTCATACAGCAGCCGCCCGATCAGCGTCGACTTCCCATCATCCACGCTCCCAGCCGTCGAGAACCGCAGCAGGTCCTTCTGCTGCTCCTCGATCAGAAACTCCTCAATCTCGAACGTTGCGCGTTCGTCCAGTGTCTGAATCAGCGCCATTAGAAGTATCCCTCGCGCTTCTTGATCTCCATCGAGCCTTCCTGATCGTGGTCAATCACGCGGTTCGCCCGCTCTGATGATCGGAACGAAACCAGCTCGGCAATAATCTTCGGCAGCGTGTCCGCATCCGATCGGATCGCTCCCGTGCACGGGCTGCAACCCAGCGAGCGCAGCCGGCACTTCACCATCTGCTCCTCGCCCGGAAGTCCCTGTACAAAACTCTGCTCCAGCGGAATCAGGCTGTCGCCGCGCACCAGCATTCGCCGCTTCTTTGCGAAGTACAGCGGCACAATCGGAATCTCTTCCAGGTGGATGTAGTGCCAGATGTCCAGCTCCGTCCAGTTCGACAGCGGAAACACCCGTATGCTCTCACCCGGCCCGATGCGCGAGTTGTACAGGTTCCAAAGCTCCGGCCTCTGAGCCTTCGGGTTCCACTGCCCCGCCTTGTCGCGGAAGGAATAGATCCGCTCCTTCGCGCGCGACTTCTCCTCATCGCGCCGTGCTCCGCCAAACGCCGCATCAAATCCGTAGTGCCGCAGCGCATCCAGCAGTGCCGTCGTCTTCAGCAGGCCGCAGCACCGCTGCGTTCCCAGCTTCACCGGATTCGCCCCGTCCGCCAGCGCCCCTTCATTCCGCCACACCAGCAGCTCCAGCCCCAGCTCGCGCGTGTAGTTGTCGCGGAATTCCAGCATCTCGCGGAACTTGTAGCCCGTATCCACATGCAGCAATGGAAAGGGAATCGGCCCCGGATAAAACGCCTTCTGCGCCAAGCGCAGCATCACAGATGAGTCCTTGCCGATCGAGTACAGCATCACCGGCTTTTCAAACTCTGACGCGACTTCGCGAAAGATGTGGATGCTTTCGGCCTCAAGTTGTCTCAGGTGGCTCAGGCGTGGAGCCGAATTGTCATACACCGGGATTTCAGGAAGCGTAGCGGATGCCATTTCGTATCGCCTTCTATGCCGCCAGTGCGGCTGCTCAAAATTTCCTGGATGAAAATAAGAAAACCCACTTGCCGAAGATCACGGCAGTGGGCTTGAAAGATGCGAAGACCTTACAGCTTCAACTTCAGGTCTTATCCAATACAAAGCTCACGGCCGCTCCAACATGCACAACACGCGCAACAACAAGCGCGCTGCATGGAACAAGCCGTGGTCTGCATCAAGGATTGCATGTCTACTTAGCTTCGCCCACACTGGGCGACTTGTCAATCAGATGTTGCAACCGGAGCCGTGGTCGCAAAGCTTCTTGAATCGCCTAATCAATATCTGTTGGGCGCTCCAACACTGCCAGCGGAGCATCCCGGCTTGTCGTCATCGTCGGCACCGCACCCAGCAGCGCGCGGGTATACGGATGCTCCGGCTTTAGAAAGATCTCCGCACACGAGCCTCTTTCTACCAGCACACCCTGCCGCATCACCGCAACGCTGTCCGCCACCTGCGAAACAACCGCAAGATCGTGCGAAATGAACAGCATGGTCAGCCCATAGCGCTCCCGCAGATCAGCCAGCAACTCAAGAATCTGCTTCTGCACCGTAACATCCAGCGCCGTTGTCGGCTCATCGGCAATCAGCAGCCTCGGGTGATTCACAATCGCCATGGCAATCAGAATCCTCTGCCGCTGCCCGCCCGAGAATTGGTGCGGATAATCGCGGTACCGCTGCGCCATATCCGGCAGCGCCACGGCTTCCATCGCTTCCAGCACTGCCTCGCGCACCTGCCGCCGCGAATACTCCGGATGATGCGCCCGCGCCGCCTCCGCCACCTGCTCGCCTACAGGCATCACCGGATTCAGCGCCGTCATCGGCTCCTGAAACACCATTGCCATGTCGCTGCCCCGCATCTTGCGCATGGATTCGGCATCGAGCTGAAGCAGCTCTCTGCCCTCAAACCGAATCGATCCCTCAATTCGCGCCGTCGCATCCAGCAGCCGCATCACCGCCAGTGCGGTCACAGACTTGCCCGACCCTGATTCGCCGACCAGGCCCAATGACTGCCCCAACTCGATCGCAAGGGAAAGCCCGCGCACCGCGGCACGCTCGCCAAATCTGATCGAGAGGTCTCTGATCTCAAGAAGAGGAGCCACGCACCCATGCTATCGGAAGATCAGCACAAGTGCGTGCGAAGCGTAGGACAGGCGCTGCAGGGCCTTTAGCATCCGCCTCGCGTAATCCCGGGACAAAGCTTACGCATTGCCTTCAAAGCCGTGGAAGCTGTGTCGAATCCCATCCGCCGCCAAGCGCCTTGATCAGCAGCACGCTGGCGTCCAGGCGGCGCTGCATAATATCGATATCGTTGCGCTCGTTGTTCAGGACTGCGGTCTGCCATGTAACCACCTGCAGGTACGTATCAACCCCGCCCTCATAGCGTGTCTCGAACAGGCTCAGCGACTGCTCAGCGGACGCAGTTGCTGCGTGCTGCTGCTGTGCCTCCGTAGAAAGGACGCGCAACGCGGCGAGATTGTCCTCTACCTGCTGAAAGGCAGTAAGCACCGTCTGCCGATAGTTTGCGACGGTTGCGTCGTACTCTGCCTCGGTCATCTCCTTTGTCGAGCGGCGCCGGCCGGCATCGAAGAGGGTTTCAGAAAACGTGGGCCCAACCGCCCAGAAACGGCTTGGCCAGTTGAACCAGTTCAAAGCGGAAGTTCCCTGAAAGCCCGCGCTCGCGCTCAGCGAAAGCGTTGGATAATAAGCCGCCTCGGCAATTCCGATTTCTTCGTTCGCGGAGGCCATCCTGCGTTCATCTCCGGCAATGTCAGGGCGCCGCTCTAGCAACGTTGCAGGAAGCATGCCGGGGATACGGGGAAGGGCTGGTGAATTAAGGTCAAGCGGGTCCGGAGGCAGGGTTAACTCCGCTGGAGGCTTGCCGATAAGCACCGCAATTGCGTGCTCGTATTGCGCCCGCTGCACTCCAAGATCCGTGCGCTCCACCAGCGCCTGATCGAGCTGCGTCTGGGCCTGCGCCACATCCGACTTGGGCGCAGCTCCGCCCTCATACAGGTCCTCGGTCAGCTGTAGCGCCTGTTTGTAAGCCTTCACCGTATCATCCAGTAGCTTGATCTGTGCGTCCGTAGTACGCAGCCCAAAATAGTCCAGAGCCAGCTCCGCATGCAGGCTCAGCCGCGCATTCTCAAGATCAGCATCGCTCGCCTGCGCCTGCTCGCGCGCTGCGGTTACGCCGCGCCGAATCCGTCCCCACAGGTCGATCTCATAATTCAGGTCGACCGGAAGAATAAAATCGCCCGATCCATTATTTGCATTACCCGCAGGGAAGTACGGTTGGTTTGCCGAGTCGCGAACTGTGCCGATACTGGGCCCGACTCCAATTGTCGGCGCTTCATAGGAGCGTGAGTAACCAATCGCAGCGCGCGCAGCACGAAAGTTCGCCTCCGCAGCCTTAAGCGTCTGGTTGGCCGTATCGACCTGTGGTTCAAGAGCATTCAACTGCGGATCGTCGAACATCGTCCACCAGTCGCCCTTCAGCTTGGCGTCCTGAGGATCGCCCGGAGCCCATCCATCGCTCGCTCCCGACGATGCCGGAGGCGCCTCTTTGAAAGCCGGAGCTACAATGGCCGCCGGTCTCTTGTAGTTGGGCCCGACCATGCATCCGGCCAGCAGCAACACTGGCAGAGTGGCCGCAAGGAACAGGGCCCTCTTCATTCTCCATCTCCCTTAACAACCTGAACGCGCTCTCCCTGGGCGAGCGAGTCGGGGGGATTAAGAATGACCTGGTCCTGTGGCGTAAGTCCGGCAGTCACTTCCACCTTCGCGCCGTAATCGTGGCCAATCACGATTGGAACCAGCTGCACGCGGCCGTCTTTCACAACTCCCACCTGCAATCCCTCAGCGCGAAACAGAAGCGTATTCGAAGGCAGCGTCAGCGATGCGCTCGAAGGCGGAATATTCAGATGGACGAATGCATATTGCCCCGGCAGCAGCTTATGGTTTTCGTTGTTCACATCGACTTCTACATTCAGCGTACGGGTGGAAAGATCGATCGAGTCGGAGTTGCGCACAATGGTGCCGTAGAATTTTTCATTCGGATCGGCGTCCGACGTGATCTCCACGCGGTCTCCATTGTGAATGTCATTGACATAGACCTCCGGGACCGGAACGAAAAGACGCAGTTTGTCGGTTGCCGCCATGTGGAAGAGTTGCGCCTGCGGCGAATTGCTGTCTCCGGCCTGTATCAGAGAGCCGATATCAACGTTGCGCGCGGTTATCACGCCGCTAAACGGTGCGTAAACCTTCTCATAGCTTTGTAGCTGCTGCAGTCGGCCCAGGTTGGCCTGCGCCGCAGCCACTGACGACCTGCTGGCGCTCAGGTCGCTCATTGCCTGGTCGGCCGCCTGACGCGACACAGCATCTTTCGCAAGCAGCTTCTCCCAGCGCTCCGCCGTGATCTGCGCAATATTAAAGTTGGCCCGCGCTGTGGCGAGGTCTGAGCGCGCCTGGTCCACCTGCTGATCGAGCTCCGGCGCCTGGATTTCGGCCAGCACCTCACCCTTATGAACATGCGCGCCGATGTCCGCATACCAGTGCAGCAGATAGCCGCTCGTGCGAGCGTAAATTGGAGTATCGATGTACGCCTGAGTGTCGGCCGGCAGAGTGATATCGAGCGGCTGCGTCCTCTGGCTGGGATTAGTAACAGCTATGCTCAGAATGGAATTCTGCTTCGCCGCGGAGGAAAGCTCTTCTTCCGCATGAACGCGCGAGCGAATGCCGGTAAGAATGCAGGCAATCAGCACCAGCGCCACAACCAGCCCGCCAATCCAGGGGCCGGGGCCAATCTTCCGGGTCGTGTCCGGTAAGGCAGGCGCTTTCGCCTGAACACCGTGCACGGACGGGCGGTCCTCCACCGGCATCTCGCTCTCCCGCGCATCCTTCAACGCTTCGTCTTGTGTACCGTTGTGTTGCATTGCAGTCACCCCATTCAGAGCACTCAGTCTTGTTCGCCTTCCCTATTCGCCTTTCCTGATCGCGCGCAGCGCCTCATGCCTGTTGCAACTCGCTATCGGGCGATGAACGTTCAGGATCGGATTGCCCTTTCCTCATTCCATGAAGCAGGCCGAAGACCGCGGGCACAAAAACCAGCGTGGCCACCGTCGCACAAAGCAATCCGCCGATCACTGCGCGGCCCAGCGGCGCATTCTGCTGGCCGCCGTCTCCAAGCCCAAGCGCCATCGGCACCATGCCGATAATCATCGCCAGCGCGGTCATACACACCGGGCGGAAGCGCGTGGCCCCGGCCTCAATCGCGGCAAGAATCGCGTCGCCGTGTTCCGCAAGTCGCATCTTTGCAAACGAAACAACCAGGATGCTGTTGGCTGTAGCAACGCCCATGCACATAATCGCGCCCATCAGCGCGGGTACGCTCAACGTGGTGTGAGTAAGGAAAAGAAAGACCACGATTCCGGCAAGCGCCGCGGGCAATGCCGTAATGATGATGAACGGATCAAGCCACGACTGGAAGTTCACCACAATCAGCATGTAGATCAGCAGGACGGCAAATACCAGACCGCCGAGCAGCGAGGCATAGGAGCTGCGCATGGTCTGCACCTGACCGCGTATGTTGATAAACATGCCTCGCGGCAGGCTCTTCTGCTGCTGATTAACTATTGCCTCCACGTCTTTGGCCACCGAGCCCAGATCGCGCCCCTGCACCGCGCCGTAAATATCAACCACGCGGCG
The DNA here is from genome assembly GCA_030039895.1 of Acidobacteriaceae bacterium. Classification (GTDB taxonomy): domain Bacteria; phylum Acidobacteriota; class Terriglobia; order Terriglobales; family Acidobacteriaceae; genus Silvibacterium. The sequence goes on from JASHUR010000157.1 coordinate 8,117, forward strand.
CAGATTATATTCCGAGATCACCGCCGGCTCCTCACCACGATGGATGGATGTAAGGTCGCCAAGGACCTCCGGCGTTGGACGCTGCGGCGCGCTGGATGCGTCGGACGCATCGATGGGAATATTTTGAAGATCCTGCAGTGTGTCCATGCGGTACTGGGGCGTTTGCGCAACCAGGTTGTAGGCCACTCCGTTTTGGTAATCGAGAAAGAACATCGGCGTGATCTGGAAGCTGCCGCTCAGAGTGTTCAGCATGCTCTGTGACACATCGCGGGCTGTATATCCGCCCTGCTCAGCCTTCGTCCGGTCGATGTTCACATCGAGCGTGGGGTAATCCATCGGTTGCTGAATGCGCAGGTCAACAAGCCCGGGAACCTGCCGCAGCTGCTGCAGTAGCTGCGTAGCCACTTTCGTGCTCGCGTCCAGGTCATTGCTTTGCAACTGGATGTCGATGGGCGCGGGCAATCCGAAATTCAAAATCTGCGTGGTAATGTCGGCCGGCAGAAAGTAAAACAGCGCCCCGGGAAACTCGCGCGGCAGTTTTTGCCGTAGTTCGCGAACATAATCGGCGGTCGGATGGTGCTTCTCATTCAGCGTCACCATAATGTCGCCGCCCTCGGCTCCGATAATGCCGGACGTGCTGTGCATGGTGTTATAGGGGCTGTAAGGCAGACCGAGATTGTCGAGGATGTTGTTGATCTCTCCCGGCGGAATCGTTCTCCTGATCGATGCCTCAACCAGATCGGCCAGGCGCGCAGTCTCCTCAATTCGCATGCCTGTCCTGCCCCGGATGTGCAGAATAAACTCGCCCGAGTCCGTGCTCGGAAAAAAGTTCTGCCCCAGAAACGGAACCAGCAGGAACGTGCTCAGACAGACCAGCAGAAATCCCGGGATAAAATACTTGCGCGACAGGACGGTTCGCGTAAGCAGAAATTGATAGCTATTGCGGATCCGCTCAAAAATCACTTCAAATCTGCGCTGGAAGCGCACAAACGGGTTTCCCGACGGTCCGTGCTGCTTGACCCGAAGCAGATACATCGCCAGCGTCGGCACAAGCGTGCGCGAAAGTATATAGGAGGCAATCATGGCGAACATGACCGCCTCAGCCAGCGGCACAAACAGATAGCGCGATACTCCGGTCAGAAAGAACATCGGCAGAAACACGATGCAGATGCAAAGCGTTGAAACCAGCGCCGGGACTGCGATCTGAGCAGCACCGTCAAGAATCGCCTCGCGCATCTCATAGCCGTTTTCCAGGAATCGCTCGATGTTTTCAATCGTGACCGTGGCGTCATCCACAAGAATGCCGACAGCCAACGCCAGGCCGCCCAGCGTCATCGTGTTAATGGTCTCTCCAATCATGCCGAGCACAATGATCGAAGTAAGAATCGACAGCGGAATCGAAATCGCGATGATTAAGGTCGAGCGCCAGCTTCCCAAAAACAGCAGAATCATCAGGGCGGTAAGCGCCGCGGCAATCACTGTTTCGCGTATCACGCCGGAGACAGCGGCGCGCACAAACACGCTTTGGTCGCTGAGCGCCGTAATTTTCAGATTTGGCGGCACCGTCTGCTCCACCCGCGGCAGCAGATCGCGGATTCCCTTGACCACGCTCAGCGTCGATGCGTTTCCGGCCTTCAGAACGCTGATCAGCACGCCGCGGCGGCCATCCTGGCGGACAATGTTGGTCTGGAACGCTGCGCCGCTGCTCACCGTCGCCACATCGCGAAGGTAGACGATCGTTCCGTTCGCATCCTTCACCGGCAACGCGCTCAACGTCTGCAAAGTGCGGGGAGCCGCATTGGACTTGACGTCGTATTCCTCTATCCCGATCTTCGCCGTTCCCGAAGGCGCCACCACATTCTGGGCGCTCAACGCATTCAGAATGTCGCCCGGCGAAATGCCCTTCGACTGCATCTTCGTCTGGTCCATGCTGACGGTGATCTGCGGCAGCTTGCCGCCATAGGGCAAAGGAAGCACCGCGCCCGGCACCGTTACCAGCGGAGGACGCACTGCGTTTTGGCTGAGATCGGCAAGCTGCTGCTCATCCAGCCCCTTGCCTGAAACCCCCAACTGGAGAATCGGTACGCTCGACGCGCTGAAGTTGATGATCTCTGGCGGTAGCGTCCCCGGAGGAAGCTGCCTGAGCATGAATTGCGAGACGGCCGTCACCTGCGCATTGGCCGTATCCAGGCTCGCCCCGGGCTGTAAATAAATCTTGACGATCGAAACACCGTTATAGGTGGTCGATTCGATGTGCTGAATGTTGTCGACCAGTGTGGTCAGCGCCTTCTCATAAGGCAGCGTAAGCCGGCCTTCCATTTGCACCGGGTCAAGGCCCGTATACTGCCACGCAACGGCTATCACCGGGATATTGATGTTGGGGAAAATATCGACCGGCGTGCGCAGGATCATCACCGGGCTCATGACCATGATTAGCAGAGCCAGAATGATAAAGGTATAAGGTCGATCCAGCGCTAGTTTAACGATCCACAAGGTAGGAAGAGCCTCCGACCGACAGCCTTGGGACCGGCTATCGGGCAAATCGCTTGTTCCTAATGGACTCGGTGACGGTTGGAAAAGATTCGCGCATTCTTCCGTTCAAGGTAATCGGAAAAACAGATAGGTCGGATCATATAGAATCCAAAGCGTGGAACTCAGGCATTTGCGTTATTTCGCTGCGGTTGCAGAAAATGGCGGCTTCGCGCGGACGGCGCGCCTGCTTCACGTGTCCCAATCGGCGATCAGTGAACAGATTCGCGATCTGGAGCACGAATTAGGGGTACAACTGTTTAGCCGGAAAAACCGGCGCATTCATCTTACCAACCAGGGCGAACGCTTTCTTGATGATGCGCGTGTGGTCCTCGCCGCTGCAGAAAAGGCGGTCGCAAATGCGCAAAAATCGCTGCGCGGCGAGATGGGCACTCTGACAATCGGCTTCTTTGTCGGCGGAACCGGCACTTTTTTCCCAAAACTGATTAAACAGTTCAGAAATCGCTTTGAAGACGTACAGGTGTCCCTGGTCGAACTCGCTCCGGCCATGCAGCACCAGGCCTTACAGGCGGGGATGATCGATGTCGGCTTCACCCGCCCCCTTCAATCTCCCTATGCCATGGTGCTGCGCTCGGAGCACTTTCAGACGGAGCGGCTCTGCGCCGTTCTGCTCAGAAGCCATCGGCTTGCAAAAAAGCGCAAAGTGCCTGTTCGTGAGCTCTCCGAGGAGCGCTTTATCCTCAATGACCGCAAATATTCTCCCGCGGTCTTCGACAAAGTGATCGCTCTATGCGCCGGCGCCGGCTTTTCTCCCCGTATCAGCACCACAGCAACGGTGTCGTCGGGCGTTCTCGCGCTCGTTGAGGCCGGCGAGGGAGTGGCAGTTTTGCCGCAAGGCGCACAGGCCCTGAGCAGCAAGGAGCTGGCCTTCGTGCCCCTTGCCGACCCCAACGCTTCCATCGACATGGTCATCGCCTGGTCTCCACAGCATGAGACTCCCGTTCTTCGTTCGTTTCTCGAACTCGCCCGAAAGAAACATAAAAAACTTCTCTAGCATCTCCGCAGCCCAGGGCAAGAACACACCGGTGTGCTGGCTTGTTAGTGGTTTTGATTCGCTGCGCGAAATTCATTCATCCACCGAACGCGGACTCGCGCCACAATCTTCGGAAAAGCTTCT
>JASHUR010000158.1 GCA_030039895.1 Acidobacteriaceae bacterium
GATTCCGGGCACGCGCATGCGAGTGGGTCGGGGGCACATGCGGCGGTTGCCTCAGAGGAAGCGGCACCAACGCAGGCAGCCAGGCGCAAATTCTCGAAGAGGGCGCGGGTGCTGCTGGGAGTGGCTATCGCAGTGGTGGTGCTCGCGCTGGTTTATATCCTGCGGCCGGAGCTACCGCCTCCACAGGTGACAGGAACCACACAACTGACGCAAGACGGCGTTCCGAAGGTATGGGGAGTCGTGGATCTTCCCACTGAGATGTTTACGGACGGTTCGCGCATCTATTTCCAGGAGCATACTCCCGCCGGCGCGCCGCTGATGGAGGTTTCGACCGAAGGCGGTGAGACGGTCACGGTCGATGTCCCCCTGTCCGGGTCTACTCTGGAGGGTATCTCTCCGGATGGACTGGATTTGCTGGTTTCGTCAACATCCAGCTCCGATCAGCGCCCGCTCTGGCAAGTCCCGCTCCCTGGCGGGCAGCCGCGCCGCATCGACAACCTGTTCACTGCATATGAGATGAACGCATGGTCGCCGAATGGGAAGCTGCTGTACTATGGTTTGGCGCAGCCGAATCGATTGGAACTGTCCGTGGCCGACGCTGACGGCAGCAATCCCCGAAGTCTTGTTGTCCTGCCAGGGTATTGCTTCTGGCTGCGCGTCTCGCCGAATGGGCGTCTGCTGCGCTTTACAGTCGAAGACACCGCTCTTCACACGACTTCCCTGTGGGAAGTACACAGCGACGGCAGCCATCTGAGGCAGTTGCTCCCCGGCTGGAACAAAGGCGCCAACCTGTGCTGCGGAACCTGGACGCCAGACGGGAAGTACTTCCTCTTCCAGGTCACTCATAACGGGATCTCCAATTTGTGGGCCGTGCGGGAAAGCGGGGATTTGTGGCACAGGGTCAGCCGCCAACCAGTACAGCTCACCCATGGCGAAATGAACGCTCTGTTTCCGCTACCCAGCAGGACCGGAACCAGGATTTTCTTTATCGGTGCGCTGCGCCGCGGCGAAGTGATGCGGTACGACGTTAAGACGCATTCGCTGGAGCCTTTCCTGCCAGGCCTTTCTGCTCAGGGTCTAAGCTTCTCGAAAAATGGGCAGGAGATGGCGTACGTCTCTTACCCGGATGGGATTCTTTGGCAGAGCAAAGCGGATGGCAGCGATCGGGTTGAGCTGACGTATTCGCCGATGGAGGCTGGTCTTCCGCAATGGTCGCCGGATGGATCGCACATCGCCTTTAGCGCTCGCACGCCTGGCAAGCCGTGGCAAATTTTTCTCATTAGCGCCGGAGGGGGCGATCCGGAACAGATCACCTCCGGCAAGCTGGACAGCGTGGACGCCCAATGGTCGCCACACGGCGATCTCCTCGCGTACTCGGGATCCTATGAGCAGGTCAGGGGATTGCATCTCCCCCTCCACATTTTGGACATGAAGACGCGTCAGGTGACGACGGTGCCTGGATCGGCCGGACTGTTCTCGCCACGCTGGTCGCCCGACGGACGCTATCTTCTGGCGACGCCGCCGGATGGCAGCCGGATTATGTTGTACGACCTGGCTCTGCACACCTGGCAGCAACTGAACAAAGCCAAAGTCGCCGCCAATTATCCCACGTGGACGCCAAACAGCCAATGCATCGATTTCAACTCTCCCAACGAAAAAGGCAGTCCGGAATATCGGATTTGCTTAGCTGACCGCGCTGTCCAGCGCATCACCGACATGGCGCAGGCCGGCAACCTGGCCTTCGGGGATTGGGGATGGTGGACGGGGTTTGCCCCTGACGGCTCCATCCTTGCCACGCGTGATACCAGTACCCAGGAAATCTACGCGCTGGAGGTGAAGTTTCCGTAGACAGCCGATGGCCGATAGCCAAGAGCCAAGAGCCAAACTCAAGTTAGGTGGTGGGCGCGAGGGGGATGCGGACGACTGCGTCGCAGCCGTGGGAGTCGGTGCGATTGCGGAGGTCGAGGGTTCCGCCGTGGGCTTCGGCGATCTGGCGGGCAAGAACGAGGCCGACTCCGCTGCCGGCCTTTTTGGTGGTGTAGAAGGGCACGAAGAGATTACCGGAGTTGGTGAGTCCGGGGCCGTTGTCGCGGACGGTGATGGCGAGGAAGCCGTCGCTGGGAGCGGCGTGGATGCTGACGGCGGGGGCGAGGGCAACCTGTCCGGGCGCGGGCGGTTGCTTGGCGGCGACGGCCTTGACGATGGATTCTTCGCGGGCGCTGAAGGCGGCTTCGACGGCGTTGCGGACGAGGTTGATGAGGAGCTGCTCAAGCTGGTCGGGATCGGCGAGGATATCGGTGGGAATAGTTGGGCCGGGGATGTCGATTAGCTCGACTTCGAGGCGCGGCTCAAGATTGGCGACGCGTTCGAGCAGCGGGCGAACGGCGACGCGGCGCAGCGAGGGCGCAGGAAGCTGGGCCAGCTGGCGGTAGGCCTGCACGAAGCGGTCGAGGGATTCGGCGCGGCTCTCGATGACGTCGAGTCCGCGGTCGAAGTCGGGCAGCGAGCCGTTGAGGGCCTGGGGAAGACGAGCACGGAGGGTCCCGGCGATGGACTTGATGGGCGCGAGCGAGTTGGAGATTTCGTGGCCGAGGACGCGGATGAGGCGACGCCAGGCAACGCGCTCCTCTTCGCGCAGTGCGGTGCTGACGTCGGACAACAGATATAAGGTGTGCGGGACGCCGCGCTGACGGAACTGGCTGGCGTGGACCATCCAGCGGGAGGGTGCGCGAGCGAGCTTGTTGTCGATCTGGAGGACTTCGTCGCCGGGGTGGGTGAGGAGCATGTCGAGGTGCAGTTCTTCGGCGGAGCGGCCGAGGTCGCGGGCGGCGTTGATCCTGAAAAGGCGCTCGGCGGCAGGGTTGATGAGGCGGAGGCAAGCGGACTGATCGATGGCGAGAACGGGCGCATCGAGCTCGGCGATGACGCGGCGGAAGAGCGCGGCGGCCTCAAGCGAGCCCAGGCGCTGCGACTGGTGCGCGTCGGCGAGCGCGTTGATCTCGATGGCGAGGTCACCGAAGGGATCGTTGGCGCGCGCTCCGCGGGCGCGGAAGGAGTAGTCCTCTTCCCGAAGCGCGGCGACGACGTTGGCGAGAGTCTGAAGCGGGCGGACGACGTGATCCATGAACGCGGTGACGGTGAGCAGAAGCGTGAGCGCGACGATGGAGAGGATGCTGACGACGGCAGCGGTGGAGAGGTGCAGAACGATGAGCAATGCCGCGAGCAGGCCGAGGATGGCCAGGCTGAGCAGGGCGCTGTAGACACGCAGGCGGGTTTCGAAGCGAAGAGGCTCCTGTCCGGGAGTCGATTTAACCTGAGTGGGTGGCCTGGATGCCATATTTTTCCATTCGCCTGTAGAGCGCGCCACGGCTGAGGCCGAGGGCGTCAGCGGCCTGGCTCACGTTTCCGGCGGAACGGGAGAGGGCCTTGCGAATGAGGATACTCTCAACGGACTCGAGGCTCATCTCGTCGAGGGACGGTGTAGACGTGCGGGTGGTATTGAGGCCGAGATCAGCGGCTTCAATATGCGGGCCGCGGGCCATGAGCACGGCGCGCTCGAGGGTGTGGTCGAGCTCGCGGACGTTGCCGGGCCAGTTGTACGCGAGCAGCGTCTGCACGGCGGAGGGGTCGAGTCCGGAGACCTGCTTGCGGTAGCGCTGCGCATAACGAGTGAGGAAGTGCGCGGCGAGGGGAGGGATGTCTTCACGTCGCTCGCGCAGGGGAGGGATGTGGATTTCGACAGTGTTGAGGCGAAAGAGAAGGTCGGCGCGGAAGCGTCCGGCTTCGGCCTCGGCGTGTAGGTCGGCGTTGGTGGCGGAGAGGACGCGGACGTCGACGTGACGGGTTTTGGAAGAGCCGACACGCTCGAGCTCTCCGGTCTCAAGCACGCGGAGGAGCTTGGCCTGCTGACGGGGCGGGATGTTGGCGATTTCGTCGAGGAAGAGCGTGCCGCCATCGGCAAGTTCGAAGCGGCCGATGCGCTCGGTGCGGGCGTCGGTGAATGCTCCTTTGACATGGCCGAAGAGTTCGCTTTCGAAGGTGCCTTCGGGGAGCGCTCCGGTATTGACGGCGACGAGGGAGCGCGGGGCTCGGGCAGAGATGGCGTGGAGGGTCTGCGCGACGACTTCCTTTCCGGTCCCGTGCTCGCCGGTGATGAGGACGTTAGCGTCTGAGGGGCCGATGCGCGCGATGGTGTCGAGGACGGGCTGCATGGCCGGCGCGGTGGCGATCATGGCGGGCAGGCCCTCGGCGCGGAGAATGCGGTTTTCGGCTTCGAGCCGCTGGGCGCGGCGGACAGCCAGCTGCAATTCGATCTGAGTGCGCAGGATGGAGAGCAGGCGGGCGTTGTCCCAGGGCTTTTGAATGAAGTCCTGTGCGCCGCGGCGCATGGCCTCGACGGCGACGTCGACGCTGGCCCACGCGGTCATGACGATGACGGGGATTTGCGGGTCGGTGGACTTGATCTGCGAAAGGAGGTCGAGGCCTTCGTCGCCGGAGGTGGTGTCGCGCGTGTAGTTGAGGTCGATGAGGAGCGCGTCGTAGGAGCCGGACTTGAGGGCTTCAAGCACCATGATGGGCGAGCGGGCCTTTTCGACACGGAAGCCCTCGGGCTCGAGCATGAGCTCCAGCGCATCGAGGATATGGGGCTGGTCGTCGGCGGCGAGCAGAACCGGGCGCGCGGACGCGTGCGCTTCGGGGACGATTTGCGCAGCCGAAGAGGGGTTTTTCATAGAACTGATCATATGCTCACCAGCACATGACGGAGCATTCGGGACGAGGACGCCGGGAATGCGTTACGGCATGTGGGTTACGACTCCGCTCCGCGCGTCGTCGATGGAGACGTGCATACGCTGGAGGGTGGAGCCGGTGGAGTAATCGAGGTTGACTTTGGCCTGTTCGAGCTTGGTCTGGGCGGTGAAGAGGTTGGATTCGGCAACGGCGAGGGCCTGCTCGTCGGAGAGCGTGTCATACGCGGACAGGGCGCCGAGTTTCTGCTCCTGCTTGGCGATGTCGAAGGTGCGCTGAGCGAGGTCGCGGGCCTGTTGCAGGGCCTGAACCTGGGCCTCGGCCTGCTGAAGCGCGTACTGCGCATTGCGCACATCGAAGCGGATGCTCTTCTTCTGCTCCTCGAAGGTGACTTCCTTCTGGCGGTAGTCGAGGACGGCGCGGAACTGGTCGGCCTTGGCGATGCGGTTGCGGAGGGTGACGTCGAGCTTGAATCCGACCTGATATTCGGGCGATGAATAGTTGAAGGTGTTCTGGAATGCGCCGCCGAAACCGGTGGGGAAGGTGCTAGTACATTCGCCTGCGGGGAGCTGGCAGCCGGGGTTGAGCACCCCGCCGAAGCCTGCTCCGGCATATTGCCCGTAGAGAGAGAGTGAGGGCAACAGCTCATTGCGGATCGAGCGGAGGCTGGCCTGCGCGTTCTCCATGGCGATCTGGTCTTCAGCGACGTCGGGGCGGTTCTGTTCGGCCTCAGTGATGAGATCGTTGACAGGCTTACCGGCATTGGGGTCGGGCGGACCCTGAAGGTCGAGGGGAATGACCGGCATGTCGGCGAGCGTGGGGCTGTCGATGGTCTTGGTGAGAGCGTTCTTGATGAGCAGTTCGTTGAGCTTGAGGTTGGCGCGGGCGACGGTGAGGTCGCCTTCGCTGGTGGCGACTGCGGCCTGGTCCTTCATGACCTGCATGGCTGGGACGTTCTTAAGCTCAAACTGCTTTTGGTCATCGGACAGGGTCTCCTTCGCGTATGCCAGGGAGCGCTCCTTGACCTGGACGTCCTGATACGCGCCGACGAGAGCCCAGTAGATGTTTTCAACCTGGGTTAGCGTGGCGATGACCTGCGCGCGGAAGGCAAGGTTGGTAAGCTGGATGTTCTTTTTGGCGATGTGAATGTAGCGCTCGTTGGTGGCGAGTCCGAAGCCCTGCAGCAAGGGCTGATTGATGGTGAAGTTGAAGTCAGTGGTGAGCTGAGGACTGAGGATGTTGTAAACGCTGTTTGTGGTTTGGCGCTGGCCATAGGCAGAGATCGAAAAGTTGGTGCCGAGGGGGTAGGCCTGCGAGTAGCCGGTGTAGAACTCGATGGTGTTGTTCCTCAGGACGGGCACGCCGTAGTTGATGGTGTTGACCTGCTCAAGCGTGGTGTGGTCGACGAGCCCCTGGACGAACAGTTGCGGATCGAAAGGGACGATGGCAGAGCCAGCGCCTAGGGTTGAAGTGACGAGGCCTCCGGCTCCGGCAGCGGTGACTCCGCTGGAAGCTGCGGAACTGCCGGATGTTGATGCGCTGAAGCCGCCCTGGGTAGAACTTGCGATGCCGGTGTTGACGCCGTTGGCGAGGCCTCCGGCCTTGGTGCGCATGAGGTCAGCCTGCGCGATGGGCAGGTTATAGCGGAAGTACATCAGGTCGAGGTTGTTCTCAAGCGCGAGGGCGATGGCGTCGCGAAGCGAGATGTAGAGCTTGCCGTCACGCTGGAGATTGGCAAGGCGCGGCGAGTTGACGAGGTTCAGCGGCGGCACGGTGCTGGGCATGTACGGCGCGAAGGGATTGCGGGAGCGGGGAAGAGTGACATGGAACGGCTGTTGATCCGCGGACACGGGCTGAACCTGCTGAACTGCGGCGGCCTGCTGGGCGATGGATTCGCTGGACGCCGGCTGCACAGAAGCGGCGGCAGGCGCGGGGGCATCGGGCGTTTGCTGGGCCAGAGCGAGATGGGCGGCGCAGGGGGCGATGACGAGGGCGAGCGAAATGATGCTCAGTTTGAGGGTCCAGCGAAGTTGCCGGTTTGAGGGAAAGTCCATGCGTGTGCTCCTACAGGCTTCTTGCTTCATTTCTGTCCGGTGGCAGGGGTGAGTTCTGGGTTCGATGTGTCGCGGGTCATCCAGCCGTCGTGCACCTCGATGATGCGGGAGCCGTATGCGGCATTAGCGTCAGAGTGTGTGACCTGCACGATGGTGGTGCCTTCGCTGTTGAGCCGGCGGAAGAGTTCCATGATCTCCTTTGCCTGGGTGGAATGGAGGTTGCCGGTGGGTTCGTCGGCGAGCAGGAGTGAAGGCTTGTGAATGACGGCGCGGGCGATGCCGACGAGCTGCTGCTGTCCGCCGGAGAGTTGCGAGGGGAAAAGGTCTTTTTTGCCGACGATGTTGAAGTGGTCAAGGGTATCGGCGACCAGGCCCTGGCGCTCGGAGCGGGGCATGTTCTTGTAGGAGAGCGGCAGGTCAATGTTTTCGGCAACGGTGAGGTCGTCGAGCAGATGGTAGCTCTGAAAGACCATGCCGACGTTGCGCTTGGCGAGCTCGGCGCGCTGCTTGCGGTTCATGGCGTGCGCCGGTTCATCCCGAAACCAGTATTCGCCGAGCCACTGATCGTCGAGCAGGGCGAGGATGTTGAGGAGGGAGGATTTGCCGGCGCCGGAAGGGCCCATGATGGTGACGAACTCGCCCTCGCGAATCTCAAGGTTGATGCGGCGGAGGACCCAGGTCTGTCCGGCCCCGGTTTTGTAGCTGCGCTCGATATTTTTGAGCTGGATCATGATGATTTCCAGTGGTTGTCCGTTGTTTTCTGGCAGTCAGCAATAGCCGGTTTCAGACAGGGAACTCCTTCAGCCGAAACTGTAACGACTGCTGGCCGACAACTGACGACTGACAACAACCTATCTCGTTTCCAGCACCTGTTCGAGCGCGTCTCCCTCGGCAACGACCTTGCCGTCGAAGAGGTGAATCTGGCGCTCGGCATGACGCGCGAAGCGCGGGTCGTGCGTGACCATGCAAATGGTGGCGCCTTCGCGGTGCAGATTCTGAAGCAGCTCCATCACGGCCTCGCCGTTGCGGGAGTCGAGGTTACCGGTAGGCTCGTCGGCAAGCAGGATGGAGGGCGAGCCGGCGAGGGCGCGGGCAACGGCGACACGCTGCTGCTGACCGCCGGAGAGCTGCGAGGGGTAGTGCTTCATACGGTGCGCCATGCTGACGCGCTCCAGCGACTCCTGCACGCGCCGTTTGCGCTCGGCGGAGGACATACCGGTGCGATAGGTAAGCGGCAACTCGACGTTCTCGTAGACGGTAAGGTCGCCGATGAGGTTGAAGCTCTGGAAGATGAACCCGATTTCCTGATTGCGGATGCGGGAGCGCTGCGCGAAGTTGAGGCTTTCAACGGCATGGCCGTTGAGCAGGTACCTGCCATCGGTGGGTGTGTCGAGCAAGCCGATGATGGAGAGCAGCGTCGACTTGCCGCAGCCGGAGGGGCCGGACATGGCGACATATTCGCCCTTGGAGATGGTGAGGTGGATGCCGGAGAGAGCGTGCGTCTCAATCTCATCGGTGTAAAAGATCTTGGTGAGTCCTTCGATCTCGATCAATGACTGTTTTGGTTCCATAATTGTTTGCCCTCGCTCCTCTATGCCCTGCAAGTTTATTCGAGCCGGACCTGGTCGGTGTTGTCATAACGCGACATGTCTGACAGGATTACCCGATCACCTTCCCGGAGTCCGCTCAGGATTTGTATCTCCGTTACCGATGCTTCGCCTACCTTTACCTGAACGCGGGTCGCGGTCTTGCCATTAGGGTCGATCCGGAACAGGCTGATGGTTGAATTTGCGTTACCGAACGCCGGACGGCCGACATAAAGCACATCTTTCAGGTTCGCAAGATCAATGGTGCCGTCGACGCTCAACTGTGGAACCGCGCCCGGAGGCAACGGCCCATCGAGTGATACGTCAACGGTGCGCGTTCCGTTCACTACTGCGGGGTCAATTCTGGTGACGTGGCCGGGGACGATGCCGTTATGGGTGTCGATTTGAGCGGGCTGGCCGAGCTGGATGTCGTTGGCCTGGGTTTCGGCGATCTGCAAGGCAGCTTTGAGCTTGCCGGGCTCGACGACCTCGGCAACCGGGGTGCCAGCGGTAATGTGCTGGCCGACCTGTAGCGGGGTTGTCAGCGGATTCAGGATGCCGCTGATGCCGGCGCGGACTTCAAGGGCGTCTTCCTGCCTCTGATAGAGGTCGAGGAGTGCCTTGGCCTGTTCGATCTTGGTTTTCGAGGAGGCAAGCTGTACCTGGATGGCGTTCTGGTTGACTTCCAGCTGCTCATTACTCAGCTGGTGCTGCGTAGTGAGCTGATCAGCGGTGCTCTGAGACTTGTCATAAGCGAGACCGGAGATGACGCCGAGTTGGTAGAGCTGCTTATCGGTTTGTGCCTGGAGCTTGTCCTGGGCGTAGCTGGCGTCAACGCCGGCGGCGGCGGTCTTCTTGTCCATGAGCGTGCTTTGGAGCGAGGCCTCCAGAGCCTTGTAGTCGGCCTGAGCCTGCTGGAGCTGGAGCTGGGCGGTAAGAAGCTGCTGCTGGAGCTGTGGGTCAGAGAGATCCATGATGATGGTATCCGGAGTGACCTTGGCGCCGGGCAGGACGCGGATGCGGACCACGGTGGCATCAGTCTGCGCGGGGATGAGCTCGATCGCGTCTTCGCGGGGAACCAGAGTGCCGAGGCCACGCACCTGCACGGTCAGATCGCCGCGCTTGACGGTGTCAGTGTAGATGGTGCTCGCGTCGACGGTGGGGATGGCCGGTTTGAGCCGCGCAATGCCGACGGCGGCAGCCGCGAGGACGACTGCGGCGACAACTCCCCAGATGATGTTGCGGCGGAGCTTCTTCTTCTTGATGTCGGGCCGGATAATGTCCATTACAGAGATGGTAGAGCACGCCGTGTGCCAGGCAAGGGGAGGAACCTAATTGTTCATAGGAATGAAGTTAGGATGGCTGAGTGGGGACGCGGCGAGGAGGAAATGTGCCCGTTTTCGGAATACGGTGTCCATTTGCGGACACGTTGGGTGGTAAACGAATGCAGGTAGGTGCACTAAAAAGTGTGCAAAAGTGCGTAAATTGCTTTGGATGAGCGCAGTTAATGGGAGCGGCGAAAACCTCTGCGGCGTCTTCGGCATCGGTAAAAGTAGAATGCCATTCGATATCCTGCAAAACCTGAAAGCCCATGCGGGCCACTGGACGATCGGTGTGCTTTTACTGATTGCCGCTGTGGTTCTGAGTTC
>JASHUR010000002.1 GCA_030039895.1 Acidobacteriaceae bacterium
ACAGCCGGGGTATTATCGCGCGTGTTCTTCCGCGCGCCTGCCGGATCAGCCAGCACCGAGGCCCGCAGCTTGTTGTCCGGGTCCAGATACGCTCGCCGCACGCCCTCGTTCACCATCTCTTCCACGGTCATCTCGGCGTCCCAGCGCACGTCCATGCCAATCTTCAGGAACACCGTCACAATGCCCGTGTCCTGGCAAATCGGCCGATGGCCCTCCGCGCACATACGCGAGTTCACCAGGATCTGCGCCATCGCGTCCTTCGCCGCCGGCGACTCCTCCATCTCGTATGCCCGTGCCAGGTTCTTGATGTAGTCCACCGGATGGTAAAAGCTGATGTACTGCAGCGCATCCGCCACACTCTGGATCAGGTCGTTCTGCTTGATGATTGCCATGTGTCTCAATTATAGGAGCCACGCCGCTCCACGGCCCGTGCGAGCGATTATCCCCTCAAATCGTCTAATCTTTAAAAAGACAAATGGAGATGTTCTGAAAAGAGGACAGAGGGAGAAGCTCGGAAAGCAATGAAAGACGAAGCCATCGACACCGCGGAAGCCCCGGAAAACTTTGACGTGCTCGTCATAGGCGCCGGCCCCACAGGAATGGCTTGCGCCATTGAGGCCCAGCGCGCCGGTTTCCGAACCGTGCTCATCGACAAAGGCTGCCTCTGCAACTCCATCTACCATTACCCGTCTCACATGACGTTCTTCACAACGCCGGAACTGCTCGAGATCGGCGACATTCCGTTTCCCAGCCAGAACCAGAAGCCTGTCCGCAACGAAGCTCTCGAGTACTACCGAAAGGTCGCCGAGCACTACGCCCTCGACGCGCGCCTCTACCGCCTCGTCGAAACCGTCACTGGCAGCGACGGCAACTTCGAAGTGCTCACAAAAGACAAGTTCGGTCGTTCCCAGACCTTCTTCGTAAAAAAAGTCATCGTCGCTACGGGATACTACGACCTGCCCAACTATCTCAACATCGCCGGCGAAGAGCTGCCCAAAGTCCACCACTACTATGACGACCCACACCCTTACTACGACCAGGACGTCGTCGTCATCGGCGGAAAGAACTCTGCCGCCATCGCCGCTCTGGAGCTCTGGCGTCACGGGGCGCGCGTCACCCTGGTGCACCGCGGCCCGGGCATTCACAAACACGTCAAATACTGGATTCTCCCTGACATCGAAAACCGCATCAAAAATCGGGAAATAGCCGCGCACTTTAACAGCCGCGTGACCGGGATTGCCTTCGATACCGTGACCATTGAGACTCCAGAAACCACGCTGACCATCCCCAACCAGACGGTTTTCGCGCTCACCGGTTACCATCCCGACTTCGACTTTCTTACCGCACTCGGCGTACACTTCGAGGGCAAGGACCGCCTTCCGGTTTGCAATCCTGAGAGCCTTGAAAGCAATGTGCCTGGCGTCTATCTTGCCGGAGTCATCGTTGCTGGATCGCGCACCAACGAAATCTTCATCGAGAACGGCCGTTTCCACGGCCGTCAAATCGCAGGCGACCTGAAGCGCAAGCTTCAGCCAAATCAGGAACCCGAGGTCGCCGCTTATTGAACGGAGCTACCGTGTCATCCCGCCGGGCAGGTTTGCCATGCCGCTTTTGAGACCGCGTACCATACGCGGCCAGCTCATGAGCGGCCTCATCATCTTTGAGGTCCTCGTCCTGGCAGTCGTGTCCGTTGTCCTCATCCGCGAGCAGCGCCGCGAGCTCCAGTACCGCACCGACCGTCGTCTCGAGTATCAGGCCTCGCTGCTCGCCATCCAGAGCAGCGCCGCCCTGGCGGATCAGCAGTATTCCACCCTCGACCAGGTCGTAGATGCCGCCAATGACTCGCCCAGCATCCGCGCCGTTCAAATCACGGACCTTACAGGCCGCACTCTCTTCAGCAGCGATCCCAGCATGAAGGGGAAGCTCACGCTCACACCGCGCGAGCGCACCTACCTGCGCGACCTCAGCAAACCGGTTATCTTTTCCAGCACACCCACCACGCGCGAGGCCGTGGCGCCAGTGCGCGTCGGCGGAGCCATGAAGGCCCTTGTCTGGATTTATCCCGACGACACCCTCGATCGCATCGAGCTCCGCCGCCTGCTCACCGTCACACTGCTCTCCGCCATCTTCGGAGTCGCCGGCTGCACCGTCTTTGCCAGCCTGATGGCCCGGTCCATCGCCAAGCCTATCGGCGTCCTCATGCGCGCCACCCGCCAGCTCATCCGCGATCCCGAGGACACCTCATCCTTTCCGCTGGCTGTCACCAGCGCCAATGAGGCCGCTGATCTCACGACTGCCTTCAACCTAATGGTCGCTTCCATTGAAGATCAGCGCGCGGGCCTCAATGACACTCTGGCTCTGCTCGACTCCATGCTCGCCAACGCCCCCATCGGCTTTGCCTTCTTCGACCGCCGCCTTCTTTTCGTGCGCGTCAACCAGTTCATGGCAGACATGAACAATCTCCCCGTCAGTCGCCACCTTGGGCGTCCTGTGGGCGAAATCTTCTCCGGTCAGGCCGCAGAGCTTCTTAGACAGAGCATTGAGTCTGTCTTTGAAACCGGTCAGACCGTGGAAAACCTCGAGTTGATCGGCGAACCAACCGCCGAGTCGGGCGCCTGCCGCAGTTGGCTCGCTAATCTGTATCCGGTTCGCACCGGTACGCAGACCGTCCGCTGGGCCGGAATAATCCTGGTTGAAACCACCGAGCGCCGCCGTGCCGAAGACGCCCTCCGCCGTTCGGAAAAGCTCGCCGCCGCCGGACGCCTGGCCGCTTCCATCGCGCACGAGATCAATAATCCGCTCGAGGCCGTCACCAACCTGCTCTATCTCATCCGGCAAACACCGCTCGATCCCGTATCCTCCGAATACGCCGACCTTGCCGCACACGAAATCACTCGCGTATCGGAAATCACCCAGCAGACTCTCCGCTTCTACCGCCAGTCAACCCTGCCCGTCATGTCCAATGTGTCTGAGTTGATCGAGTCCGTGCTCACGCTCAACCACGGCCGAATCACCACTCTTCAGGTCGATGTCTGCCGCCGCTACGACCGGGACGTGCAGCTCTACGCTTTTGCCGGCGAGCTCCGTCAGCTCTTCGCCAACCTCATCGGAAACGCCATCGATGCTATGACTCCCAATGGCGGCTGCCTTTCATTGCGCGTGCGCTACGCGCATTCCTCTTCCGATTCTGGCCGTAAAGGTGTACGCGTCACCGTTGCCGACACAGGCTCAGGCATGAGCAGGGAGGTGCAGCGTCATATCTTTGAACCGTTTTTCACCACAAAAGAGGCTACCGGGACCGGGCTAGGCCTCTGGGTAAGCGCCGAAATCATCGGCAAGCATCAGGGCATCATCAAGGTGCGCAGCCGCGACGGCATTGAGGACGGCAAGCCCTCCGGCACCGTCTTTACCGTCTTCTTCCCATCAGCGATCGAGTCCCCCGCGGTCTGAAATCCCAGCCACCCTGCTCAGCGCGCAGCTCGGCGCTGGATTCACTCCTGCAAACTTCGACTTTGTCACATGGAAGCGGTGCAGCCTCATATACCGCACCCGCAATCCGCCGATCGCCGTCGGCATCGAGCGCGGAGTGGCGTCCGGATCCACAAGCACCAGCAGCGCCGGGTCCGCTGGATTGTCCAGGCTCTGCGCCACGCCTACGCCAAAGATTGCCGGGTCGTTGAGCAGTTGCGGACCGTACGCCGTCACCACTGCCTTTGCGTTCGCCAACGCGTCCGCGCTCAAGTCAATCCCGTCGGTTGCAACCGGTGCAGCCGGATCGGTGCCGCGGGCCAGATCTGCAGCGTCGGTGGGAATCACCTGTGTCCGTACGCCATCTACCATCAGCGGGACCTTCACATCGGTTCGTGTTTTGTCCACGTAAACCAGCAGCGCAGGCGCGCCCGGATCATCCAGGCTTGCGCCGCCCTCAACTTCAAGTATCCCGGCTTCAGGATCCACCAGAGCCGCGCCCGCAGTCGCCGCTACAAAATTCGCTC
>JASHUR010000159.1 GCA_030039895.1 Acidobacteriaceae bacterium
CAGCGCCCGCTTCGGCTTTCCGGCGCGGGACACCAGATCGTTGATGGCCGCAACAATCTTCTTGATCTCCGCATGGCCGAACTCAATCGCGTCCACGATCACGCTCTCTTCAACTTCCTTCGCGCCGCTCTCGATCATCACAATGCCTTCGCTCGTGCCGACCACGGTGATGTTGATGGTGCTGTCGCGCCGCTCATTGTACGTCGGGTTAATTACAAACTCACCGTTGATCTGCCCCACTCGCACCGCGCCCACCGGCCCGCCAAATGGAATATCTGACAGGCAAACCGCGGCGCTCGCTGCATTGATGGCGATGACGTCCGGGTCGTTCTCCTTGTCCGCCGAGAAGACCAGTGCGATCACCTGCGTCTCATTCCGGAAGCCTTCCGGGAACAGCGGGCGAATCGGGCGGTCAATCTGCCGGCTGGTCAGAATCTCGCGCTCGCTCGGACGGCCTTCGCGCTTAATGAATCCGCCGGGAATGCGGCCGCCTGCATAGGCGTACTCGCGGTAATCAACTGTAAGTGGAAAGAAATCGATGCCTTCCTTCGCGTCCGGCGCTGCCACTGCCGTGGCCAGCACCACCGTATCGCCCTGAGTCACCAGAGCGGCCCCGGAGGCCTGCTTGGCCATACGCCCGGTTTCAAAATGCAGCCGCTTGCCTCCAGCAAGCTCAACTGTCACTTCTTGTTTCATAGAATCCTCGTTTCGAAATGTGAATGTGCAGCTTTGCCTGTGCTTCCGCGCGCCCCTTCATCAGACGCGCTTATGACGTTGGAGACAGGCAAAATCGCAGATGGAAAACCCGCAAGGGAGCGGTAGAAAGGGCAAAATGCCGCGGCAGTCACCGCGACCATCTCCTTTGGCGACAGAAGTAGCGTGCAGGAAAGCGACAAGGCTCCACGAGCCATGTCCGTTCCCTGCTTGTTCTAAAATCCGTCGCGTGTGCGTATGGGACAATGCAAATTCTTCGGGTCTACTTGCGCAGACCGAGCTTGCCGATGACTTCCCGATATCGATCGGAGTCGTTGGTCTTGAGATAGTCAAGCAGGCGGCGGCGCTTGCTGACCAGCATCAACAGGCCACGGCGCGAAGCATGGTCCTTCGCGTGGGTCTTGAAGTGCTCGGTGAGCTCGCCGATGCGCTCGCTGAGGATAGCGATCTGCACTTCAGGGCTTCCGGTATCGGAATCGTGTGTGCGGAATCGCGTGATAATTTCAGTTTTCTTCGTAGGTGCCAGCACGACTGGGCATTACTCCTGTATTCTTGTTCGTTACACTTCCTAAGTGTCTGAACTAAGAATAACATGGTGGAATTTGCGCGGGCAATGGAATTAGCCGCTCCAGATGCCCCGATTCCCGCCCCTGCTTAAACCAGTTCCAGCTCGATTTTCTTCGTCTCAGCATCAATCTTCGCGATTCTGAAACTGCGAATCTGCCCTGCTTTCAGCAGTTCCCGCGCTGGAGCCCCAGCCTTCGAAGAGCCCTTCCATCGCTCCTGAAGCATCGAACTCAGCGCCGACAAATCCGCAGCACCGGCCGCGGTTGCGTCTCCCTTCTCTTCTGCGCCAGCTTTAATGCGACAGTGCGCCAGAATTCCGTCGCCCAGCTCAACCCTGGCCAATTCTCCGCTCTTGTCCAGCAGCCGTCCCGTAACCACATCGCCCGCTTCGTGCTCTGCCAGAAACTCATCCAGCCCGGTCGGCACCAGCCTCTTGATGCTCAACCGGATCTGCCGCTTGTCCGCATCGACCGACAGGACTTGCGCCTTCACCAGCTCGCCTACGCGCAGCGCATCCGACGGATGATTCAGCCGCTTCTCGGCACTGATCTCGCTGATGTGAATCATGCCCTCTACGCCATCAGCTATCTGCAAAAAAGCACCGAACTTGGTGAAGCTGATAATCGGCCCCTCCACCTGTATACCCGCCCGCAGGTTGCGCGCCGCTTCCTTCCACGGGTCGCCAAACGCCTGCTTCAGCCCAAGCGACATGCGCCGCTCCGCTGCATCGATGCCCAGGATAACCGCCTCCACCGTCTCACGCGGCTTCACCATATCGCTTACCTTACGCACCTTCTTGCCCCAGGCCATCTCCGAAACATGAATCAACCCTTCCACAGCAGGCTCCAGCTCCACAAAAGCCCCAAAGTCCGCCACCCGCGTCACCACGCCCGTCACCCGCTGGCCGAGTTGGAAGCGCTCCGGCACTCCATCCCAGGGGTGCGGCTGCAGTTGCTTCATGCCCAGCGAAATTCTCTGCTTCTCCGCATCGATCTTCAGAACCTTCACCTCAACCGGCTGCCCCACTTCGAGCACATCCGAAGGGCGATTCACTCGTGCCCAGGAAATCTCGGCAACATGCAGTAATCCATCCACGCCGCCCAGATCAATGAACGCTCCGTAGTCCGCAATTGACCGTACCGTGCCGCTCACCACTTCGCCCTCGACAACCTCGGAATAGCGCCGCTCGCGTGTGGCACGCGCCTCTTCCTCTACCACAATCCGCCGGTCGACAACCACGTCTTCCGTAGCTGTATCGAGCTTCGTTATCCGGCAAACAATCTCCTGTTCAACCAGCCTTTCCATCTCAGCGGCATCGCGCGCTCCGCTGCGCGACGCGGGCATAAAAGCCGGAACCCCGATATCAACTCTCAATCCGCCCTTCACCACCGCCGTAACGCGGCCCGGAATCGCCGTCTTCTCCTCGAATGCCTTCTCCAGCGTCGCCCAGTCCTTGGGCTGTGCTACTTTGAAGCGCGTCAGCGCGTAATAGCCGTCCTCATTCCGGCCCTTTATCGAGACCAGAACACGGTCTCCAGGCTCCAGAGACTCCCGAGCCGCAATCGGCAGCGCGCCCTCAATCTTGAATCCGATATCGACAAACACCCATTCGGACGTGATCGAAAGCACCGTGCCTTCAATTTGCGCCCCGCTCTCTTCGGGCCGGCGTGCATGCGCGCTCTCATACTCCTTCAGCAGCGCATCAAACGACTCGCTGGGTTCGTTTACTTCTGATGACTCTCTTGTTTCGGGAGTGGACCGGGCTTCGGCAGATTCAGGGTTTGACATGGGATATAGGCCTATTCTTGCACACGCTCAATCAGCCGTGCACGGCTATCAATCTCAGCTCCCTGCCTGCTCTTCCACCAGCTTGCTCGGCCTTGGCGGTACAATCCCCAATTCAACATAGATCGGCCGCATGTAGTCCTTAATCGCCCTCATCCGCATTGTGAAGAAGGCCGCGCCAATTATGCAACAGGTGCCTGTCAGCATTACCGTATGCGGAGCGCCGATCCAGTGCGCCAGCGCTCCGGCCAGTAGGCTGCCAAACGGAGCCATGCCAACAAATGCCGCGGTGTAGTAGCTCATCACGCGGCCACGCTTGTCCTCCGGAACCAGCGTCTGGATAATCGTGTTGCTTGCAGTCAGCCCTTGTATCATGCCGAATCCCACAATGACCATCAGCAGCATCGAGAACCAGAACCAATGTGAGAACCCGAATACCACCAGCCCCGTCCCGAACGACGCCGCCGCAATCGGAAGCATCTTCAGCAGCCCGCGAACTGACTTACGCACCACAAGTGATAATGCCGAAATCAGCGCGCCCACGCCGGCAGCGCCCATCAGAAAACCCAGCGTATGCGGTCCGCCATGCAGTACGTTCGCCGCAAAAATCGGCATCAGGACGACATAAGGCATCCCCATTAGGCTGACCAGCGCAAAGAGTAACAAGATGGACCGGACAGGAACAAACGTTGAAACATACGCCCATCCCTCACGCAGTTGCACAAACATCGACGCGGTTGACCGCTTCACCTCCGCAACATCAATCCGCATCATCACCAGCGAGGCGATCACGGCGATATAGCTCACGCCGTCGATCAGGAAGCACCAGCCCTCATTCGTCGCCCCAATCACAATGCCGGCCAGCGAAGGCCCCAGTAGCCGGGCCAGATTCACCATCGACGAATTGATCGCAATCGCGTTCGAAAGGTCTGCGCGGTCATTCACCATCTGCACCATGAATGCCTGGCGGCCCGGCATATCGAACGCGTTAATCAGCCCCTGAAACACGCTCAGAGCCAGAATCTCTGGAATCGTGATGCGATGCGAAAGTGTAAGAGCCGCCAGCGCCAGCGACTGAAGCATGGCAAGTGTCTGCGTCCAGATCAGCACCGTACGCCGGTTCAGCCGGTCGACAAACACTCCCGCAAATGGAGCCAGTAAAAATGTTGGAATTTGCCCCGCAAAGCTGACCGTGCCCAGCAACAGGGCTGACTTCGTAAGCCTGTAGACAAGCCATGCCGTGGCAATCCGCGTCATCCACGTTCCGATGAGCGAAATGCTCTGCCCGCCGAAAAAGAGCCGGAAATTGCGGTGCCGCAGAGCGCGCCAGGCGTGCGAATAATCTCGCTTCCACGTTTTGATCGCAGCTTTCTGCGGGAGATTGGTTGCCATTCCTGACTTTTGGATGCTGCCGCGCATCAATGGATCGCGATTTCTCCAGTGCCTCCTGTCCTTGGGTTGTTCTTCTTTAACAGAAAGGAGAGCGGAATCATGAGAATGCACGCTGCACACAGAAGGTAGAACACATCGATATAGGCCAGGGTTTGGGACTGCCGGATGAGCTGATTATAGATTGTGCCTTGCGCTAAAGTGCCCGCATTTCCAGGGCCAGCCGCACCGGCCGAGAAGGAGCTGGTCAGGGCACGAATCTGGTTTTGGTAATTGGGACTAGTCGGGACCACCCACTTGAGCAATTGATCCTGATGAAACTGTGAGCGCTCGACCACCATAGCGTTGGTGAGTGAAATGAGAATGCTGCCGCCGATATTGCGAACGAAGTTGATAAGACCTGCGACCTGATTGCTTTTCTCCCGTGGCAGCCCGAAATACGCTGCCGTTGTGACGGAAATGAAAATGAACGGCAAGGCTACAACCTGAGCCACACGCACCCACGATGATGACGCGAAGCTAAGACCGAGATTCAGCTTGATAGCTGTAACGTAATACGCAATTGAAAAGATGGCGAAGCCCATCGCAATGAGATTGCGCGCTGGGAAACGGGTCACTAATTGGCCGGAGAGTGGAAATAGGAATATGAGTGATATGCCACCCCCGGAAAGCGCAAGTCCCGCAAGCGTGGCCGTATATCCAAGTTGGCCCTGCAGAAATTGCGGCAACAGAACCGTAGTTGCATTCAGCAGACCACCGGTGAGCAACATCAAAAATGAGCAGATCGCAAAATTGCTGTTCTTGTAAAGCTTTAAATCCATAACCGGATTCTTCGTGTACCACTCCCATATGAGCAGCGCGACGAAAGAAATCACGAAAGTTACTGCGAATCCGACTATGAAGTGTGAGCCAAACCAGTCCTTCTCTTCACCCTTGTCGAGCGTGATCTGAAGCGCGCCCATCGAAATCGCCAGCAGGCCCACGCCTACATAATCCAGGCGAAAGAGATTCCTGCGATCCGGGTTGCTCCAAGGCGGGTCTTCGACCAGGCGCTCTGTGAGAACAAGCGCGGCCAGGCCGACCGGAATATTGATATAGAAAATCCAGTGCCAACTGTAATTGTCGGTAATCCAGCCACCGAGCGTCGGTCCTATCGACGGAGCAAGCACAGCGACAAGCCCGTAGAGTGAAAATGCCAGGCCGCGCTTTGAGGGTTCAAACGAATCAGCCATGATCGCCTGCGCCATCGGCTGCAGCCCTCCCCCACCGGCGCCCTGAAGTACGCGAAACAGCAGCAGCAGCGGAAGCGTGGTCGCAATACCGCACAGAAAGGAGCTTGCTGTGAAGATAACGATGCAGAGCATGAAGAACCGCTTGCGGCCGATCACACTCGCGGCCCAGCCCCCCATCGGCAACACGACCGCGTTCGAGACGAGGTAGGCAGTCAGCACCCATGTGCTTTCATCCTCGCTTGCGCCCAGGCTGCCGGCAATATGCGGCAGCGCGACGTTAGCAATCGAGGTGTCAAGCACCTCCATGAACGCGGCCATGGCAACTACAGCCGCAATCAACCAGGGATTGGTCCTCGGCCGCCATTTCTCTAGCGCAACAAGTAATGGTTCGGCCGTAGCCGTCGCTGCTGACATTGCCTTCCTCTTTCCTGCATCGACTCGCGGCGACACCACCACGCAGGTGTCACCCCTTTTGATAGGTGACGAGATTACAACGAATCTATATTCAGATAAGGAGTAGATGCAGAAATTGAAGAAACGGCGCTGTTTTCTGCCCTCTTGGAAGAAATGTTATGCGCGTTTGCTGGTCCACGCCAAGTGTCACTCAGGCCAGGTTTTTCTTCAGAAATTCGAGTGACCGCTCGCGAGCGAGTTTCGCCGAAGACGCATCATAGACCGACCGCGCATCGCAGTTAAATCCGTGACCAGCTTCATAGCGATAGATGGGAATCTCCGGATGGGCTGCGGCTATTTTGTCTACCATCTCCGGAAGGATATGAGCGTCTTTGTTGCCGAAGTGCAGCATGACTGGGCATTTCGGCTGCTCCGAGGCATATTGCGCAATAAGGCCGCCGTAATAGCCAACCGCCGCATCAATATCCATGCGGCAGGCAGCAAGCCAGGCAACAGATCCTCCGAGGCAATAACCAATCATGCCCGTCTTCTTCCTGGCCGCTGCTCGGGAATAGTCAATCGCGGATTGGATGTCTTTGAGCATATCGCTCATGACCAGCCTCTTTGCATACCCCATAGCCCTTTGCATATCTTCGCCTTCATATTTCAGCTCCACGTCGGACTCAAAGCGATCGAAGATCGCCGGTGCAACCGCGAGGAAGCCATCCCTGGCATAGCCATCTGCGACCGACCGGATGTGCGCGTTTACCCCAAAAATCTCCTGAACTACAACCAGCCCAGCAATGGGCTCGCCTGCAGGCATTGCGATGTAAGCGCTCAGTTCGTGGCCGTCTTCAGCCAGCAACTTCTTCCACTCGCTCATTCCATATCTCCTCTCCTGATGGAATTAAACGACGTGTTCTCCACGCCGGGTTGGCGTCCATACAAATCCTAGTCGTTGCCAGTGGTTGCATCCTTCTCAAGTCTCCCCGCCCAGCGAAGAAAGTGAACCAAATTCAACTTTTCGCGCCACACAAAGCGCAGCACTTCCAGCGACGTCATGCGCTCGGCGCCTATCCCCGAATATGTTTCGATGCGCCACCTCAGGTATTCGCTGCGCCACGGTCGCAGGCGCGAGCCCCGCGTCGCATTCCAAAGAAATCGTATTGCTGAGATCACTCCAGCCCTCAGATTCAGTATAGATAGCCAAATTCAGGAGGCACAGCACGACTCACGCTCTGGCGGAGTCCAGAAAATTGCACCGCCGCCTACGCGTTCGGCGGTGGACTGTACCGTATTTGCACCATCGTGCAATCGTCTTCGAGCTCAGCACCCGCTGTAAACACTTTGAGCGCTGCAAATACTTTGCTTAGGTCCGTGCCGACGGTGATCAAAGGTTGCAGGTGCGTGTCGCCGAAGCAGTGGCCCTCCGGATTCTCGGCCTCGGTAATTCCGTCCGTGAGAACGTATATTTTCTGGCCGGCTTTCAATTGCCGGGTCTCTGACCTGTAGGTTGCATCGGCGAAGAGTCCCACTGGCAAATTGCAATCCTCGCACATGGTGATCGCTCCTTGCGGACCTTCGACCGGATCATATAGTAAAGGCTGCACATGGCCGCAATTCACAAGTTCCACCACGCCGTGTGATTCGAGCCGAATAAGCATAAGGGTTGCATATTTCCGAACGTCTTTCCCGCAGATATATTGATTGGCGATCAGGGCAATCTCAGTAAGGGTGAGTCCAGAGAGTATTTGGCCATGGATCAGCCCCTGCAGGGTCGAACCAAGGACCGCCGCTGAGACGCCTTTACCGGAGATGTCGGCCACAACGATGTAGATCGCACCGTCGTGACAGACGACGTCATAGAAGTCGCCACCGATGCCTTTGCAGGGAATGCTGTGGGCCTCAACCTCGACAAACGGCAGGTGCGGAATCCTGACCGACATCAGGCTTTGCTGAATCTCAGAAGCAATCAGCAGTTCTTCCTGGTAGCGACGCGCTGCGGCTTCAACCTGTGCCAGAGTCGCATTTTCAACCAGTAAGGTCGCTTCGGTCGCAATGGTTCTCAACAAATCATTGTCCATGCGGGTCAGCCGGCTCTTTTGCTGGCGGCTATCCAAATAAAGCACGCCCAGCACGCGCGATTCATTCCCGGCCTCGTCGGTTGAGTGCTTGCGTAATGGGATGCAAATGATCGCGCGAATGCTCTGTATGACGATGCTGTCTGTCGGACGCGCCGTCTCGGCCGAAAGAGTGTCCGTCAGTATAAAATCCGAGCCGCTGTTGATCGCCTGCCGGATCGCGCTGTTCGATAGGGTCGAACTGTCTGTCAGGTCTTCCTCCTTATTGCTGCGGCCGACCGCCAGCTTCGGTTCCCCGGCGTTATCGATCAGGAAGACGTAGCCTCGTTCGACGCGGGTCAGTTCTAGGGTCGTGTCAATCAGTGCAGCCAGGATTTCCTTCACGGCGCCTACATTGTTGAGCCTTCGAGCGGCCTCGACAAACCAGGTCAATCGGGTAATTTCCCGGTCCGAACTCGATGGCTCCCTCAAATGATCCAAGGTTGCCCGTATGGAATTGGCGGTGGATTCCGTGTCGGCGAGCTGCTCCCACGGCCTCTCAGATAGGGCGAGCTTTGGCCCCTCAAGGAATCCGAACCGGATCTGATCGCCGGGTGCCAGGGTGTGACGTGAAACACGCTCTCCGTTAACGAAACACTCCGGGTTGATCCCGACCAACTCCAGGCACTGGCTCGAAGGGTCAAACTGAATTTCCGCATGGTGACGGGAAATGTAGGGATAGGGCAGCACAAGGTCCATCTGGGGGGAACGGCCGATCAGGAACGGAGTGCGGCCGATAATCCTGGTCTCTGTCCCGTCATGCGTAAGAATCAATGAGAATTCGTGGGAGACACTCTCCGCCATGGCTGTATGTTAAACCCGGCAGGTCGAAGCAACCAGCATTTCGTATACAATCGTCACGACGCAGCCAATGGATGCATGCCCACGAATGACTTGGCTGCGTTTATACCGATTCGCGGGAGGGGAACATGGCAAGTGGTCAAAGCAAGATTGAACGGCTGCACGCGGCTGGCATTATTGTCGCGGAACATTTTTCGGAGAGCGACAAGAAAATCGTCGATCAGATAACTGACGAAGAAATTAACGTTCTGATTAAATTACGCCAAAGGATGGGCGCGGTCCCTCAAGGGAAAGAGCATTTGCGTCCCAATATCCCCGTTTAAATCAGCTGGACAGATGTTGACTTCTGCTCCTGCTTAAAGCCGCACAACTCCCCCTCCAGTGCGCGCCGGTCACATAATAACCTGCTTAGAACGACAAGTACGGGAGTAGGCGATGGAAATCCCAACAAATAGCGACATCTTATGGGGCAAAATCCGCCTCGCAGAGGGTCGGCTATTCGCGGCCACTCATATGTTCTGGAACCATCCGGAACTGCCACGCCTATTCCCGGCTTTCCTCATCCAAACCTTTTGCGTTATGCGCAGCGGCCTCCAATTAATGTCTGCTGCGCTAGATCGCTCCGTAGAAATGCCGGATGACTCGGTCGCATCCAACCTTGCAGCTTATTTGCGCGTCCACCTCAACGAGGAAAAAGGCCACGACCTCTGGCTGTTGGAAGACATCCGATCCCTCGGCTACGATGAGCATGACGTCCTGGACACGCCGCCCTGCGCCTCGGTGGTGAATCTGATCGGGTCCCAATATTTCTGGATGAATCATGTGCATCCGGTTTCGGTGATGGGCTATCTGATCCTGATGGAAGGCTATGCTCCCCTACCCTCGCAGCTTGAGGACATCCGGCTGAAGTCCGGAGCTCCGGCAACCGCGTTTCGATGCCTGAAAAGACATGCTGACGACGACCCGGCCCACCTGGCAGATCTGAACCAGGCTCTCAATGGCATGAGCTTAACCGGCAAGCAGGCGCAAGCCGTGGCAATGTGCGCGTTTGCCGCGATCGAGAACACAGCGGCCATGTTTGAAGAGCTCGTTGCGAGTGACACAACGTTTGAGGCTGGCGGCCAGCGCGAGGACTTGCGGTATGCCCGCGCTTGAAAGATCGAGAATCGCGCATTACGAGGTGCTCGAGCGGGTGGGCGCCGGCGGGATGGGTGTTGTTTGGAAGGCAAAAGATACCCGCCTCATGCGTCTGGTGGCCCTCAAGTCCCTGGGACCGGCAAGCGACAGCAATCCCGGTTCACGTGCAAGACTGATTCAGGAAGCCCGCGCCGCATCGCAGCTTGACCATCCGAATATCTGCAGCATCTATCAGGTTGAAGAGCTTCCCGACGATGAAGTCATTATCGTAATGGCGTTCTACCATGGGGAGACTCTTGCCGAGCGGCTCCGGCGAGGCCCACTCGATCCGAACGCTGCTGTCGACATTGCAGCGCAACTTCTCTCAGGACTCGAGCACGCCCATCAGCGTGGCGTCATCCACCGCGACGTAAAGCCTGCGAACCTGATTCTCTGCGAAAATGGTACGGTCAAGATCGTCGACTTTGGCCTGGCCAAGGACCTGGCGAGCGGCAAAGGGCTGACCGCCACGGGAGAAATCCTGGGAACCATTAGCTACATGTCCCCTGAACAGGTCCTCTGCAAGACGCTCGATCACCGGGCCGACCTGTGGGCGAGCGGCGTCGTCCTCTACGAAATGTTGTCCGGCCAACATCCCTTTGTGGCTTCCAGTTCCTATGAGATTTTCGAAGCGATCTTACGAAAACCACACCGCAGGGTCCGGGACCATGCACCGCATGTTCCCAACCATCTGGAGGAGGTGGTCGAGAGAGCCTTGGAGAAGGACATCCAGAGGCGATTCCAGACCGCAAGAGAGTTTCTGGATGCTTTGCAAGCGCCTTCCGGCTCCCGTTTGTACAGGACCACGCAGAGGGTGGCCGTTCCGGAGGAGTTGCGGCTTGCTCCGGTTCCTGCCGATCGCACAATCCTTGTCCTGCCTTTCACAGGGGACAATGAGCACCAGGAAACACAGGACTTTTGTGACGGACTTACCGATGAGATCATCACCGATCTTTCCGGAGTTCACTCGCTGCGCACCATCTGCAGCACGTCGTCTATGCGCCTGAAAAACTCGCCTCAGACCCCGGCTCAGATCGCGGAGGAGCTTGGCGTCCGAAATGTTCTTCGCGGCGCGGTGCGGCTGGGGCAGCTCGTAGATCCGGCAAAAGCCACAGGTGGTAGGGCCGTCCGCGTAACCACACAACTCATTGACGCACGTACGGACACGCTGATTTGGGGCGACAAATACCGCGGGACTACGGACGATGCTTTTGCAATTCAGGAATCTATTTCGCGCCAGATCGTATCAGCCCTGAAGGTGACCCTCAGCCCAGAGGAGAATCGGCAACTGGAAGCCCGCCCTCTGCCCGACATACGCGCTGTGCAATTTTACGTAAAGGCGAAGCAGGAGATCCTGAATTACTCGCACGAAGGCCTGGACCGCGCCCTTGAATACCTTGAGATGGGAGAGCGGGTCGTAGGCAAGAATGTCTTGCTGCTCTCAACCCGAGGGCAGGTCTATTGGCAGTACCTGAATGCAGGCATCAGCTCGGACCATGAATATCTTTCCCGTGCGAAACATTGCGCAACCGAAGCTGCAGCAATTGACGCGGCATCCCCACATGTCCTCAGGCTTCAGGGACTGATCAGCCTGCAGGAAGGAAAGACGCAGGAGGCGGTTCTGTTGCTGAAGCGTTCGATCGCCGAGGACCCCAATGACTCGGACAGCTTGAGCTGGTACTCCGCCCTGTGCGCGCTCACCGGCAAAGCGCACGCCGCAATGCCGCTGGCGCGTAGAATCCTTGAGATTGACCCCCTGACACCTGTGTATCGCTTTTTACCCGGCCTTCTCTCCATGTCTGCTGGCGAGTTCGCCGATGCAATTCCATCTTTTGACGAAGCGATTCGGCTGGACCCAAAGAATCCCTTGCTGCTCTGGCTGAGGGGGCAAGCTTTGGCGCTCGACGGCAAGACCGAAGAGGCAATCGCCCAGTTCGATGCTCTGAAGCAGGAATGCGGAGAGCATTATTTCTGCAGAATCGGCAGTGTGATGGTCGCAGCCCTGCGCCGAGATGCCGCAGCCGCCGAAAAATATATTGACCCTGCATTTGAAAAACTCACCGCCGCAGACGCTTACTATTCCTGGATGTTGGGCGAGTGTTACGCCCTGCTCGGCAATGTTGAGCGCGCAATTACATGGCTGCGCGTCGCCGTCGATAATGGATTTTTAAACTACCCGATGCTGGGTCGGTGGGACCCGCTGCTGGCCAACCTTCGTGGTCACGCAGACTTTGTAGCCCTGTTGCGGCATACCAGGGAGCTTTGGGAAAGGTTTGAGGTTTGAGCTACAGCCTGAGGCGACTGTCCGTATAACCTGCGCCGCTTGCCCTTTACGGCCGCCATAGGCATGGAGATGAGGAATTGAGATTCAACGTGATCGACATTCCGGAAGGCTCCACCCGGATAAGTCGGCTGGATCCCGACCGACGTGTAAATATGACCGTTGTTCTGGCTCAGAAGGCGCCTCTACCGCCACTTCATACATCGGCTCCTGCGTCAACTGGCCACGGTTCAGGAACGCATCCCCGGACAAAGTATTTCACCCACGCAGAACTCCGGAAGGCTCATGGTGCTGTGTCCGGTTCAGCCGAAATAGTAACCAGATTTGCCGAACAGCATAAGCTTACTGTCGTTGAAGCCGCACCGCAAAGACGTACGATTCGGCTGTCAGGACGCTCCGCGGACATTGAGCGCGCATTTAAAACCAGGTTGGAGGAGTTTCGCCACAAGGGCAGCATATTTTATGCACCCTCGCGGCCGATTGAAGTTCCGGAGAATTGGGCCGGGATGGTTGAGATAGTTCTCGGACTGCATAACTTTCCCCATTCCCGGCCGCGTCGCCGTTCCTCGCTGTGCTGTTCGGAGCCTTCATCTCAATTGCATGACCTGGCCCGGGCCTACCGCTTTCCCCCGGACTTGGATGCAACCGGTCAGACGATCGGCCTGATCGAATTCGGGGGCGGCTTTTATCCTGATGACATCGAAGCATTCTGCAGGCGCTTTCATATAAAACCGCCCAAAATTACTGTGGCCAAGATCGGCTCCGGCGACAACCAGCCTGCGGACCGTCGAGCAATCCACCATTTGCTGGATGCGCTTGCCGGCACTATTTCTCTCGCTGCCGGAGCTACAGAGAGTGACTCCTTCCTCGCCGCTCAATGTACAGCGGAAGTCACCATGGATATTGAAGTTCTCGCGGCGCTGGCCCCGGCAGCTCATATCGTCACTTACTTTGCGCCCGGCGATGAGCAGGGTTTGTACCACGCTATCAACCATGCAGTTCATGATGAACACAACAAGCCCGACATCCTTTCCATCAGTTGGGGAATGCCGGAGCACGCCGTCACGGCGGCGGAAGTCCACGCTCTTGAGGGCGTGCTCCATGAAGCCGCTCATTTGGGTATCTCCATCTTTGCGTCGTCTGGCGATTCAGGAGCTACGAACGGCTCCGAGAACGGTGCGCTCTCTGTGAACTATCCAGCAAGCAGCCCTCAATGCCTGTCTTGTGGAGGCACCAGCGGCAAAATCGTCAACGGCGAAATTCATGAAGAAGTGGTCTGGAACGCGACCCACTTCGGGATCAAAGGTGCCTCCGGCGGCGGAGTCAGCAATCGATTCCGCATTCCTGCATGGCAGCAAAACGCACAAGTGCCAGCCGGCCCGGGCGACACGCCGGGCCGTGGTGTGCCGGATGTGGCTGGGCTTGCCGATCCTCGCTATGGGTGCGAGCTGTTGATGGCGGATCGTACCTTCGCCTCTGCCGGCACCAGCGCGGTCGTCGTCATATGGGCGGCTCTGATCGCCCGTATCAACCAGGGGCTGGGCCGACGCTGCGGCCACCTGCACCCATACCTTTATTCCCTCGGCAAGGAGCGCCGGACTGGTTTACACCCCGTCTTAAAAGGGAATAACGGCTATTACCATGCAGGCGAGGGTTGGAATGCCTGCGCCGGATATGGAACCCCACGAGGCGACGCACTGCTTGAATCCCTCAGGCACATGCACCGGGCCTGAGCACTGCGGACCATCCTCCCGCAGCGCTTCCCATGTAATACCCCACGTCTTCTTCGATCGCTATTGCTGCTCTGTGCTCAACGATGGCGGCGCGTCGCCAGGTGAAGCGCCCCACGACTGGTCCGGATCGGCCCCGAGCAAAAACTGCAGAGTCCCGCCGGCCGTGATGTCGTGGAATCTGATCCAGTTCTTTGCATACTCGCGCCCATCCAGCTTCACGTTTTGGATATACGGGGTATCGCCGGGAGCATCCGATGTCTTGATCGTGAAGGCCTTGCCGGAATACGGCGTGTGAAGGTGGATCACAATCCTGGAAAAGACCGGACTGACCAGTTCGTAGGCTAGACTCGCCGGATCCACTGAATAGATGCCCATCATGCTCATGACCGCCCAGGATGACATCTCGCCGCAATCATCATTGCCGGGAATACCATCAGGAGTGTCCGTGTAGTTTTCGTCCAGCACCCTACGAACGACCCGCTGGCTCTCCCACGGATTGCCGGAGAAGTTGAACTCAAAGGGTGCTTCCAGATCGGTCTCGTTGTATGGGTTGTAATACTGTCCATACCATCCGGGCTTCTTGTAATCAAAGAACTCGGTTAGGCGCCGGTTGAAACGTGCCTCACCCACTGCATTCACCAGCCACGCCATATCGGCCGGCGCCAGCCACTGATAGTGCCAACCGGAACCCTCAATAAAACCATGCTCGCTCTGCAATGGATCAAAATCTGCTGCCCACTTCCCGTCGGAGTTGCGCGGACGGAAGAAATGATCCTGGGTATCAAAGAGGTTGCGATAGTATAGCGCTCGCTGATAGAGCAGCTTGGCATCCGCCGTCTTCCCCAGCTTCACCGCCAGCCTGTACAGTGAGGCATAGGCGATGGCGTCTTCCTGTAGCTGCGACACCGATCCGTAGCTCACCTTGTCATTCGGAACATAGTGCAGTGTGTTGATCCATTGGATCCCTGCCTCGCCCGCATACGGTTTTCCAGATGGCGGAGCCTGAGTCGCGTCGCGGAACATGCCCTCATACGCAGCATTCATGTCGAATCCGTGCAGACCATCCAGCCATGCCGTACTTACCACCGTGGTAAGAGGGCTGCCGGCCATGACATTGGTATATAGATTGATTTGCGGCCATCGTCCAATCCAGCCTCCCTGCTGGTACATCAGGACAATCGACTGCGCCATATCTTCCATCCGCCTCGGCTCGATTAAAGCGAGGAGCGGCATTTCGCTGCGATAGATGTCCCATCCGGAATAGTTGCAGTAGACGGTATGACCGCGAGCAACGTGATGTATTTTCCCGTCAAACCCCAGATATCTCCCATCGGCGTCGTTGAAGATGCTGGGCATCATCAAGCTGTGATACAGAGCAGTGTAAAAGACACGCTCGCTGGCAGCGGAACCGCCCGACACGTCGATCACGCTCAGGGCCTTGTTCCAGGCGGCTACAGCTCGATCGCGAATCTCGGAGAAGCTTTTGCCTGCCGCCTCAGCTTTCAGATTGTTCTCGGCGCCAGCCTGGTCTACGTAGGAGATTCCGATCTGCGCAGTTATGGTCTGTTGCTGCGACGCGGCAGGCCAGGAAACATACGCTCCGATCCATTGATCGTGGTTGTCCTGAGTTGCCGAGCGTGTATCCGCTGCAAGTTCGACCGGACTATCGGGCGAGGAGCCGCTCCAGGTGCCATAGCTTGAGAATGGACGATCGAAGTTAATGACAAAGTAAACCTTGTAGGTCTGCTTGTCTCCGCAGAAGGCGCGATTCACCACGTAGCCTTCGACTGTATGGTCGCCCACCAGGCGCACATACGACGCAGTGGTGTAGTTCAGCGTATGGCTGATGGGAAGAAGAACGTTCGCAGCTTTCCCTGCAGGAAACGTGAACCGAACCATGCCAGTCCGGTCCGTTGCGGTAAGCTCTGCGTTAATGCCCCACCGCTGCAAGCGGACCTGATAGTAGCCAGGAGCAGCGGATTCCTGGTCATGCGAGTACGGCGACTCAAACTGGCTTTCCTCAGCCTCTACTGGCCCGGTTGTTGCCGTAAAGAAGACCTCCCCTTCATTTGAGCAGCCAACTCCGCTCATGTGCGTCATGCTGAAGCCCTTGATGCTCATCTGATCGTAGTGATAGCCATAGCCGTTATCTTCTGTATCCGGGCTTAGCTGCACCATTCCAAACGGCATAACCGCGCCAGGAATCAGATTCTCTGGGCCACCGGGCCCTCGACCTGTTCCGATAAATGAATCAACCTTTGCGGCGTTCCCTTCTGCTGCCCAACTACGGCTTGTAAATGCCCATGAGGAGCAAAGCACAAGGCTGCATACGGCAAACAGCCATGCTGCCTTTTTGGCCGGTCTTCGGATGAGTGGAACGATACAAGGATTGTTTAAACGGTGATTGTTGAAAGAATGACAAGGCACAGACTTGAAAGAGAGGATGGTACTCAGCTTTGTGAACATTGTAAAAATTACGATGCTCCTTTGTATGCTTCAGGTTGCGGCACTCCCTTTCAAATGCTAGCTCTCAAACTCGACCTCCGACGTTGGCACCATATCCTTGTCTCATGCAATCCAGATATCGAGCGTCGGCACGGGAGGATGCTCATTACCTGATTCGTTATCGACTGCGGCGAACGGCCGCTGCGCGTCAGAGTCGATACCGTGCGACGTCCGGCAGAAGGCTGCCGAAAGACGCTCCTGTTCTCTCTGGAGTAGGACCTCTTCACTGCACGGCTGATAGTGCAACCTCGCTGGTCCGTTCGGTGGTGGACGGATCAGACGGTCCAACATTGGCGCGTACGAACCGATAGCGAGTGTAATCAATACTGAGAATTGCTTTGCCGCCAAGACGAATTCGGCTTTCGCTTCTGTCCAGTTCGGGAAGCCAGAATTCGCCGGTCTTCTCGTACACATGATGAATTGTTGTGTCGCGGATCCAGAATGATGGGCTTTTTGCAGGCTGCGCCTCGATTTTGGCTACGGCATAATCCCGCGCATCGACCCAGATAGTTCCACGATAAAGCAGAGGGCCGCGCACCTTTGGCTCGACCTGGAGAACGTACATTCTTCGGCCGTCTTTGACCTCACTGCGAATGAGTTTGAAGTTATAGTTTGCAGGTGTCAGGTCATGGCTTGCATGATCGGCGGCCGCTTTCACCTCAGTCTTCAACAGCTTGATAAGCACATGATTCACAAGCAAATGTGAACCGGACTCTGAAACTATCTGAAATTTTTGTCGAAATGGTCCGTTGCAGGTTGTGTCCACAACCAGGTCGGCGTCCGCGCCATGCGGAAAGCCCCTGTATTCGATGTGATAGTGCCGTGTGGATACATAGGTGCCGATCTCTTCGGCTCGTTGTTGGTTGTGCAGCACCAATTGCTGGACAATCGTCTCGACGGGCAGCGGGGCCTTGCTTGTCTCATTTCCTCCCGCTGCCAGAACCGGCGTCCGACCGGCGATGAGCACCAGTCCGATCACGCACCATAGCAGGCGACCGCAACGCAAAAAGGGAGCGGCATCGGTCTGCCATCGGAGGTTCGGAAAGGTATCGGCCCGTCTCGATTCAATCACCCGCCCCAACAAGTGCATATTGATCCTCTTCCTGGTCGCGTTTCTGGTCGCGGAGTGAGCGCTCGAATGCAGCGAGTTGGTCTTCGATGAGTTTCTCTTTACTGTGACGCTCAATGATGTCTTCGCGATAGCGGCGGAGGAAGTAGTCGATTGTTTCGACGCGGATGCGGATGGATCCCGTAGGTTTATTTTCGTCAAGGTCTTTAAACGAGAAATAAGGAGTCCCGGAGCGCTCAATGATGCCTTCGATGACGCCGTAGATCGGCGCATCGTGACCGCATTTGAAGCTCGATACTTCTAGGGCAACAAGGTTTGGGTGACGCGCGGTGAACTTGGCAGCCCAGACCTTGTGGTTGGTGCTGGTGGAGTAGCGGTTCTTCCAGACGTCGCTGATGTCCAGCGGATGTGTGATGATGCCAGCGCGCACCTCCTCGCCAAAGAGCCGCTCCAGCAGGTCTTCGTCTACCGGAAGGGTGCTCTGGGAGAAGACGGGGTAGCCGAGTTTCTGGAATTCCTCCATGATTTCATGGTTGAGCCCGGGGTCGTGATGGTAGACGCGGCCCAGCATGACAATGCCGATGCGGTCTTCGCGTTCAAGCTGATCGAGCACCTGGCGCGCCTGGCGGCGAATGTCGCTTTCGCATTCCGTGAGCGCGCGGAAGCCAATCTCGATCGCGCGGTCGTTCTCCTCGCGTGAGAGGCCCAGAATCGGCGCCCAAGCCTTGTACATCTGCTCGGCGCAGATCTTCATGTCCTGAAGATTGAGGATGGGATCGAGATAGACAATTCCGTTTTCGGTAAAGAGATCACTCTCCTTGGTAAACGCTGCTTTCACGGCATTGGGCGTAGCCGTAACCGTTGGGCAGGCGTTCGAGCCGGTCAGGTTTACCAGGTGAGTGTGCAACACGTCGTACATCGGAAACCAGATGGCATTGAGCGGCTTCTTACTGTGTTTGACTGCGAGCAGGTTGTAGACGTGCGCGATGCCAATCTTGGACGGATAGCAGGGATCGACGGCTCCGCGGCTGGCTCCTGCCCGATAAAGTTCAGGCGTTGTGTAGTCGGAATAGACAATGTTTTCGCCCGGTATGCCGAGGCTGGCGAAATACGCATTGAAGAAGGGCGCGTACGTATAAGTGTTCAGCAGACGTGGGATGCCGACGCGAAATTCCTTGCGCCGGTCCATCAGCGTAGCGCGCTCCTTGGCCGCCTTCGAGACGAAAAGGCCCTTTGTGCTGGGAACGGCGTCGGCAACGAGGGGAACTTCGCGCGTGCGGAAGACTTCACGGGCAGCGAAATCGACGAAGTTGGGGTTGGCGGCCTTGATCTTATCGATGTCCGCCTTAATGCCCTTCATGTCGTTGAGATCCTCGACCGCGCCTTTTTCGCAGGTGGCAATGATCAGCCGTTGTTCCCCGACACGAAGGGGAACTTTCGTCTTGCGCGGCTGGAACTCGCCAGTCGGCTTTGGAGCTTCAACTACGGTCTTCGCGCCGGGAGCGGCTTGAATCTGTATGAGGGGCTCGGCCTTCGCGCGCAGAGATGTCGTTGAGGACGAACCGCATCCGCAGCCGCCACTCGAATGCTCGTGACCATGGCCTGTGCTGCAGGAAGACCCTTGGGTAGGCAGATTGGCCTCAATTTGCTCAAGGCTGGGCAGGTTTGCGGCCGCCGCCGCGGTTGCAACTTCCTCGGGTGTGGCAGCACGATCCGTCGCTGGCGGAGCGGACACAGCTGCAGGAGTCTCGACTGCGGGCTTTCCGCTGACGTCAACGTCGATAAAGGTGCGCAGGCAATTGTTCTTGCAGAAGTAGCAGCGCGTATCCTCATTGCGGGTGGTGCGGTAGCTGATCCGCCGCACGGCATCGAGCCCGATGAAGGTCGTCAGCCGGCCCTTGCGCCATAGGCGAAGAGCTTCCTGCGCTGCGCCGATTGCGCCCGACTCGCCGCAGTGCTCGTGCACGATGATCTCCGGTGACTTGCCATTCGCGCGGAAGCTTGACCGGATGAAATCGACCTCGGCCTTCACGACGGCAAGGTTATTCTGTGTGCCGCCTTGGAGGACGAAGCGCGAACCGAGAGCAGCGAGGTTCGGAATGCTGGCGACGTAGAGGAATACATTCTTCGGCAGCACATCGGCAAGACCAGCAAGAATCTCTTCCGAGCGCCATCCCTGGCGCTGGAAGTTCACGATGTCCGATTGCATGAAGACGGCGCAGCCGTAGCCGAAAGCAGGCATGGACTGTGCCGAGAAAGCCACGTCGGCGAAATCCTCAATCTTCATGCCAAAGCCCTCGGCAGTCGACTGAAGGAAGTAGCCGTTGCCCGCCGAACACTGCGTATTCAGCTTGAAGTCTTTAACGCGACCGTCCTTGAGAACGATCAGCTTGATGTCCTGGCCGCCGACGTCGACAATGACGTGCGGGTCCTCATAGAACTTGAGCGCCGATTCGGTGTGAGCAACGGTTTCGACGAGCGCCACGTCGGCGTTGAGCACGTCGCGGAGAATGTCCTTGGCATAACCAGTCGTGCCCACTCCAAGAACCTCAAGCGATGCGCCCTTGCTCTCGACCTGCTCGCGCAGCTTGTCGAACATCTCAATGGTGTCCTGGATGGGGTTGCCGTTCGATAGCTGGTAGGCCTTGCACAAAACTTCGCCGCTCTTGTCGAGCAGAACAGCCTTGGTTGATGTGGAACCGCCATCCACGCCAACAAAACCCGAGATCACCTCATCGGTGGCAAAATCTGCAGGAACAAACTTCTTGCGCCGGAATTCTGTCCGGAATTGATCAAGCTCGCCGCTGCTGGCAACCAAACCTTTGCCGCCTGACGCCGCCTTCTCCTCGGCGCGGCCGTGTTCGATGTACCACTGCAGCTTTTCTGTCCCCCGATACCGGCCGACTTCCCGTTCCTCGTCTTTGCCAAATTCAACCGAGCCAAGCGCGGCAAAATACTGTGCGTTTTCGGGAACTTTAATTAGATCCTCAGGTGTCGCGCCATCCGGGATTGCGACTTTTCGCTCCTTCCACATGCGCGGGATGTTGGCTTGCCATGCCTCGCGCATGCCACGGATGAACGAGTTTGGCCCGCCAAGCAGCAGCACATGAGGACGCAGGGTGTTGCCTCGGGTCAGCACGCTCAGGTTTTGCAGCACAATGGCCTCGAACAGGGAGGCCATGAGTTCGTGCGACGGCGTTCCGGTCTTCTGCAGGCTGTTGATGTCAGTCTCGGCGAACACACCACACTTGCCGGCGACCTTGTGCAGCTTGATGCCGTGGTAAGCCTGATTAGAGAGCTCCGACGCGGGGATTTTAAGCTTCGCGTTGATCTTGTCGATAACGGCCCCGGTACCACCGGCGCACTTGTCGTTCATGGAAGGGATCTTCTTCTTGCGGCCGGTTTCCTCGTCGTCCTTAAAGACGATGATCTTCGCGTCCTGCCCGCCAAGCTCGATGACGGAGTAAACCTCCGGGTGCAGCTTTTCGACGGCGAGCGCGACCGCATGGACCTCCTGAACGAACTTCGCCCCGATCATCTCGGCCAGCGTGCCACCTCCTGATCCGGTGACGAAAATGCGTGTTTTCTCCGACGCGATGCCGGCGTCCGATTCCATGCGTTGCAGAAATTCCAACACCTTTTCCGGCTGCCGCGTCTCGTGGCGCTGGTAGTCCTGCCACAGGATCGTATCCGAGGCTGCGTCCACCACTACTGCCTTCACTGTCGTCGAGCCGACATCAAGACCAACAATGAGTTGCTCCATCCGAGAGTTCTCCTTGTCTTCCCGTCTTGCCGGACTATCCAATGCAGGAGTCCGGGTGTATGTCTATCTGCCTCCGGTTGAAGGCGCGGCTTACGTCATCGTCCGTTCGTTCAACGCCGCCCAAAATGCGATCGCTCGACTGGGACTTTCGCCACGCCCTCGAGCGCTAACCGCAAACCAAGCGCCACAATGAACATTGCCGTAGAAGCAGCGCCTTCCACCAAAAATCGCATCGCAAGCCGCATCATGCCGCAGCCGCGGTCGACTGAGCGACACGCTCGCGATGCCTGGCCCCGCCACTCGCATCCATAAGATCGCTGACGTGCCAGGCAAACTGCGCGGCTGTTCCAGCCAGTCCGCCGCGATGAGGCACCTTGTACAGAGCTTTCTTCAGCTCCGGGTGATGCTCAACATAGTCGCGGAGATCATCGATGGACCTGCCCCGCTTTTCGAGAACGGTCTCGAATTCAGCCCGAGCTTTGGCCCTGGCTTCGGCAAGCGCCATCTGCACTCGGCTGTGAGCGTTCACCTCGCCCTCGCCGGATGTCTCGATGGGCAGAAAGATCATGTCCTTGTATTTGCTGACCACTCTCGATTGCACCGCGTCAGACTGAGTTGAAGGCATGCAGCCGAAGGGCTTGAGCGCCAGCACCATGTGGCAGAGGTGATTCACGGTGTAGAAGACATTCTTTCCAACTTCCATATGTCCTTCGCCGCCACGTGCCAGCTGGTGATAGAAGGGATGAGCCAGCCGCGCGAGCTCCTTCTGGGGAACCAGGTGATGCACCGTGCCCCCCATGTGCTTGATGGTCCGGTGGTAGAAATAGGTCCACATGCCTATACCGGCATTCAAGCCGCCAGTCTTCTTCAGAAGCGTGAGTTCGTTGACTGTCCGCTTCTTCAGCTCGTACCACTTCGG
Source organism: Acidobacteriaceae bacterium (assembly GCA_030039895.1). GTDB lineage: Bacteria > Acidobacteriota > Terriglobia > Terriglobales > Acidobacteriaceae > Silvibacterium. The sequence continues at coordinate 22,448 of JASHUR010000159.1, forward strand.
ATCGCGGTACGGCGCCTGGGCATCAAACCTCGCCTTCGCGCCCTCCTTCGCCACATACATCATGTATGCAATCCAGGTAGCGATGGGTTCAACAAGTACCTGCGCGCCCTCTTTTTCGAGGAAGGCGAACATGTTGAAGTTGCCATCGCCTTCGGTAGTCTGCGCCCAGAATTCTCCCGTAATCTTGATGACGGGTTTCACGCGCAGACGATCCACTTCAATGGAGTTGATGCTGTCGCGGCAGGCATGCAGCGCGTCGACATACTCCTTGCCGTAGAGGTTATGGGCGACTTTGCCCAAAGTACAGCTGATGCCCGCGACCTTTTCGTGCTTCTCGAGATAAGGCAAGGCCCATTTAGGCGCTGCCTCCTTGATATGCCAGCGCTTGCGACCGCGAAGCGTATCGGTGAGGGTCTTGACCGACTCCTGAATAACGCGGTCCGTTTCGCCCTTGTTCACCTCGAATGGTCGGACCTGGTACACCAACTCGTTGATGACATCGCCGAGGTTCAGGGCGTTGAGCATACCCATGCCGAAGTCCACCGAGAATTTGAGCCCTGGCTCGCCGCTGGCGGCCTTGATGCCGTCTGTCTGCTGGAACAGAAGCACGCGGAAGCCGTCAAACCCCGCATTCTGTAACGCGTAGCGGTACTCAGCCTCGTACATTCCGAAGCGGCAGGGACCGCAGGAACCGGCAGTGAAGAAGACATAGTTGTCAATGATCTCCTTCTTTGTCATCCCCTGGTGCTCTAGGCTCTGGAGATAACGCACGAGGTTCCCGACGGTGAAGTAGGTGGGATTGCACTGACCGTTGTTGCCGTACTCTTTGCCTGCCTGAAAGTCGGCCACAACCGGGGTGGGAATGTTCTCGCAGTGATACCCGCTGCCGTGAAAGACTGCCTTGATCATCTCCTCGTGTTTCCAGGTCAATCCACCGAAGAGAATGGTCACACGGTCGCGCTCCTCAGCTGTGAAAGAGCGCTCTACGGGCCTGTTGAACTCCTTCATCCGTGCTAAGCCTGCTTCGGCACGAAGGCGCGCTCGTTCCGCGTCGATACGAGCCTGAATTTCCATCTCGAAGTCTGTCTGGGTGACCTCAACCGTTGTCGGCATAAATTTCTCCCTCAGGTAGGATTAGGTTTACCGAGCCGGCGGAACTGCAGGGATTACATCTGACCGTGTACCCCCTGAAATCCGTGAGCCAGTTGCTTGAAGAAATACTTGATCACGCGCTGGTCGTTATAGCACCAGCCGAGGATATGGTTCAACGTGGAAAAACAATGAGTCTGGCAGCTTTCTTTCTGATGGTCAAGCTGCTTTGTATCGAACTTGTGGTCGCCAACGACGCCCCAGTCATAATTCGCCGTATACATCGGGAAGCATGGCGCCAAGGTGCCGTCAACGCGAACAATCATCGAGTTCTGGCCAGCGCGGCAGTTCCAGGGAAAATGCTTTCCCTTCATGAAGTCAACCATTTGCCATAGGCGCGTGTTTGAGTTGACCATCTTGTAACCCGAATCCTGCTTTTCAGTAAGCCACTGGATCGTCTCCTCAACCGCAGGCCAGTCGCCGGGGGTGATGTATGTGACGTTTTCCTCCGCATGCTTGAAATGCTCATCCTGCGCTAGCAGAGGAGACTCGTTAATGTGGTAGTCGGTCGCGATGCCAAGATCATGCGCAATCTCAGTAAGCTGCCGTACGTCGTCCAGATTGTTGCGGCAGATGTTGATGTTGAGGAACACCGAATAGCCGTAGCTGTATTGTTTCCGGATCAGGTAATCGAACTGCTTGCGGATGGGGACCAGTGCTTTGGGCAAACCCTTTTTGATGTCCACCGCGTCGACCGCAATGTTGAAGGTGGCAAGGCCCGCGTCGGCCAGCTTGTCAATTACTTCAGTCCGTAACAGACGCGCATTGGTGGGCAGATAAATCCAGAAGCCCTTCTTTGCTGCGTAGTAAGTGATGCGGTGGATAAAGTCGGGCCGAAGCAACGGCTCGCCGCCCATATAAGCAAGTACCCGGCAACCGGTACCATGCAGCCAGTCCACTGACCGCTTGGCCGTGTCCTCTGTCATGCCCTTGATACTGTTGTCAAACGCCCAACAGTAGTGACAGTCCAAGTTGCATTTGAACTCCGTGAACAGATATGCGATGAGTGGGTGGAAATCTCCGGACGTTACCCGTGAGCGGATGTACGGGAAGAGCCATCCGCGCATACTTCGATAGATCTGGTCGGCGGCCCAGTGACGGCTTGCGGGAGCCTTCCAGTTTGGGTCATCCTCAACCGGGCCAAGCAGTTCGGGGTGCTGCGGAAATACCGGATCGGGAAAAGTCTGCGGCTTTCCAAGAGGTGGGAGGTGAACCTTATCTGATGCCGGCTGGGTCAGGAGCTGATGCAAAGGGACATCCAACCGAAAGCCTGAGGTTCGAGGCTCATGCTGTTGCGTAGCTGTTCCCATAAATGAGGTATCCCCCGTCAAACGAATCGCTTCCCTTGAACTGCGTGCGCCCGACCGGATGGCTCTCGTCGGACATTTCATCTTTTCATGTGCGAATCATCTGCCACATTTGGTTGTCGTTATCGTTGCGGATCGTCCGGTCTTGTGATCTGTGAACCTTTAGAAGCCGCGCCGAGAAGTTTGGATGCGGGTTTTTTGAGACTTTTTTTCTTGCAGACAATGCGATTCACCGCAAGGTGAAACGTCTGGCGCCCAATCGGAATCGAATGGGTGTTCGCGGTCCGGTGCTCGAACAAAACTACCGATCACGGCATTTTTAAAAAGTCGAAAGGAGTGGCTTTATCAGCAAAACGAAGCGGCAGATTTGTTGTCCGCAAAGAACAGAAATCAAAGAGCAAGAGGTGTCGCGATCATAGAGTTTTGACCCTCCTGACGATCACTGCCGCGTTACACACTCGATCACAGAAGATCCAAACTCACCCGAGTTTTGAGGAGTGCTGGTTTCGGCAGAGGTTTCGCAAGCTATGCGCTTCAACGGTGATTCCAGGAGACTTAATTCTCATGTTGCTCAGACGATTCTCTGCCTGCACACTCGCTCTGCTGTTTTTGGGGCCGATGAGGATCTGCGCTCAATGTGCGCCGTCGGCGCCCTCCGGGCCTGGGAGCATCGTTGGAACCGTGCTTGATGTAAACGGAGGCGTCGTACCGAACGCCAGCATCCGCTTACAAGAGGGTCACTCCGAGCGAGTCGGGGTGGCGAATGCAAACG
>JASHUR010000160.1 GCA_030039895.1 Acidobacteriaceae bacterium
AAGGAAATTCTCGCGCAGATGGGACTTTCGCTGGGAATGAAGATCGATGAGCATGGCAACGCCGTGCCCGGACCGACCTCCGTTCTTCCCGCGGCGGCGCTCGCTGCAAGCTACGGCAGCTACGAGGACGACGAGGATGACCTCGACAGCGACCTCGGACCGCAGGGCGAGACCGAGAATTTTTAAGCGCAGCCGGACGAGGCCGGGCCTTGCGCCCGGCTCTCTTCCGCCGTGAAGAATTTAAATTTTGAGATAGAGAGAAACGCCATGCGTCATCGCAATGCAGGATTCAAACTGGGACGAAACACCAGCCATCGCCGCGCTCTGCTGCGCAACCTGGTCACGTCGATCGTCCTGGAGGACCGCGTCCAGACTACCGTCGCCAAGGCCAAGGCCGCGCGCCCTCACGTCGAAAAACTCATCACGCTTGGTAAGAAGGGTGACCTTCATGCGCGGCGTCAGGCTCTGGCCTTCCTGCAGACCCGCGAGGCAGTCGCCCGGCTGTTTGACACTGTCGCGCCCCGCTACGGCGATCGCAATGGCGGCTACCTGCGCATTGTCCGCACTGGATTCCAGCGCGGCGACGGCGCAGAGAAGGCTTTCATCGAGTTGCTTGGAGCTGAAAAGCTTCTCGATGAGAAGCGCCAGAAGCGCGCCGAGGCCCGGGCCAAGCGCCGCGAAGAGCTGCAGAAGCAGCTTGCTGAGCAGCAGCCTGAGGGTGGCGAGCAGGCCTGAAGCCTCAAGCATTTTGACAACAACGCGCACCTGGACTCACCGTTCAGGTGCGCTTTTTCATTGGGGTTGCTGATCGGGCTTTGCTATCCTGCCTTTGCCTCTTTTGTGCGAGCGTGACCGCAATGCAGGATGCCGTCGAAAGCCGATCATTCTTTTCTGGTACCAATCTGCTGCGCTTTCAACTCGTGATGATTGTGGTCGCGGTCGCGGCCCGTGTCCTTCGCTGGATCTTTCACGTCCCCAGCCACTTCATCCCCACCTTGCTTTACAGCATAATTGCCGGCAATACAGTCCTCCTATTGTTGCTGTTGGGCTATCCTGTTTTCGCGCGGCGCGCCCCGCTCTGGAAATGGACCGGTTACATCCTGCTGCTCGTCGTAGCCGGCTTTATCGCGAATTCCATCACGGAAGCGTTCTTATATCCCTTTTTCACGTCTCGCGGCACCTCGTTCGAACAAGCTGCCGACAGGGATCTCCCTTTTGCGCTATTGGCTACCTTCATCGTCGGGATGATCCTTTTCCTATTCGACGAGAGCCAGTCCAAGCTGGAGGCGCAGCACGTTGAGCTCCAGCGCAAGCTGCAAAGCCAGGTCCAACTGGGACTAAGCGAGAAGCGGGCGATGCAATCGGACCTTGATCAGGCGCACGACATACAAATGCACCTGCTGCCGCGGGAAACGCCGCAGCTTGCCGGCTTTCAGATTGCCTGTGCCTGGCAGCCCGCGCGCAGGGTAAGCGGCGACTACTTCGACATACTGCCGCTGGCAGAAGGAAAACTGGGGCTTTGCATCGCAGACGTTTCCGGCAAGGGTATGGCGGCGGCTTTACTTATGGCCAACCTTCAGGCGTCGGTAAAGGCGCTCGCGAAAGAGGATGTCGCGCCGTCGTCCTTGTGCGCGCAATTGAACAGCGTGTTGTGCGACAACATTGCACCCGGACGGTTCGTCACGCTCCTGTATGCGGTTCTCTACCAGCAGACCCGCAGACTTATCTACGAAAGCGCAGGCCATTCCCTGCCGCTGCTCGTTCACCGGGATGGGACCATTGATATTCCAAAGGCCTCAGGCGGCGTCCTGGGACTTTTTCAACACTGGACATTCAGCGATCATGAGCTGCAGCTGGAGCCGGGCGATGTGCTTATGATGGTGACCGACGGAGTCATCGAAGCATGCGATGACAAGGAAGAGGAATTCGGCTACCAGAGACTAATTGAGTCCGTGCGTGCCAGCCGCAAGGATGGGGCAGATGCAATCCGCCGGCGCGTGCTCGAAGACGTCACCGCCTTCTGCAGCGGCAACTTTGCAGACGACGCATCGCTGATCGTCCTCACCGTGGACTAAGACGCTTTCGAAGAATAAGCTGTGACGCCCAGGATGGCGCCCTCGAGCTGCTGCCAGCATTCGCCGGAAGCAGCCCGTCGACAAGCCTTAAGACTAGAAGTGATACGCGATGCCGATGACCGGATCGCTGATGTTGTAATACCGGTTCGTGCGGAAGTTATTCACGCCGAAGGTAGGGGTCTTCATAATCAGGCCGCGGTACTCAGCGCGAATGTCAAAGCTGGGACTGATCTCGTAAGCGAAGCCAGCTCCATACAATCCGCCAACGCTCGTGTTCTGCGAGATCTGCTGGATGGTGGTTTTATAGTCATCAATCGGTGTAAATATGAAGCCACCCACGCCAGCTTCAATGAAGGGGTTCCAGTTGCGAAATACGAAACTGCGAACATACGCGCCGGATACTTCCTGGAACCTGTTGTGGACCGTGTTGTTGTTGGTGGGGTTCGTAAAGTGCTGGACCTCCTGCGCGTACTGGTAGTTCAGTTCCAGGCCGCTGGAGGGGGTAAGCAGGTAACGATAGCTGATCAGCACGCCCTCGCCAACCGTGGCGTGTAACTGGGCCCCATTGCCCGCGATGTAGGGAGGAAAAAGCGCCGAACCGCTTGCGCTTATGTCCTGACGGCTTTCCTGAGCAAAACCCGCCGCTGTAACGAGGGGCAGCAGCAAAAGCAACAACAGACTCTTCTTCATTCGTCTCGTAAACCTCTTGCCCGCCGCTGCGGGCACAAAAAGACCCTGGGGGCCTGTCAAAATTTATAAAGCCCGACGCAGAGTCCGGCCTACTCTCGCAATTGTACAGGGGGAAGGGGCCTGGGGCACAGACCAGAAGCCGGGAAAATCGCGTCAGGCTTTCTCAAAATTATCAGTAGCAAGCGTGTTGCCCGTGCTCACATTTTGCGATGGGCTGCGTCTGCTTTCTCCGTTCGGCGCAATGCCATTGCCTCCTCGCGCACAAGCCGCCGGAACCCGAATGGCGTGCCCTGCTCTGTGGCAATCAGCTTCGCGCAATTAAGGAAGGCCAGCGCCGCGCGGGAAAGCGTCGCGTTGCGCCGGTGGATTACCAGCAGTTGCCGCTGAATGCGCAACTCCTGCACCTGCACCTGTACTAGCTCGCCGCGCTCCAGTTCATTGCGAACTGCAAGCCCCGGTACGAGAGCAACTCCGTTCCCCATCGCAACAAAACGCTTCACCGCCTCAAGGCTGGGCAGCTCAACGTCAATGTTCAGCGGTGTTTTGTGCTCCTCAAACAGAGCGATCACGCGCCGCCGCAGCGGAGAGACAACATTGTGCGCAATAAAGCTTTCAGTTCCAAGCTCCCGCAGCGCGACTCTTTTATGCCGAGCCAAGGGATGCTTCGGATTCACGATAAACACCACTGAGTCCGTGTAAACTCCAATCGCTTTCAGTTGCGGATCTTCCGGCTGAAACGTCACAATTCCAAGCTCCACGCTGCGCCCGAGAACGGTCTCGGGAATCCGGCTGGCAAAGCTCCGTTGCACATGCACGCCCAGGTTGGGGCACTCCTGCCGGAAGCGGTCGAGCACCGGCAACAGGTACAGGCAGGTATACTCGTTCGCCGCCAGGTTCAGCCGTCCACGCTCAAGCGAGCGCAGTTCTTCCAGGGCCGATGCCGCCTCGCGGCGCAGCTTCAGCAGCCGCTCTGCGTACTCGCGCAACAGCTGTCCCGTCGCGGTCAGAGTGCCTTCGCGCGAAGCGCGTTCGAAGAGGGGTTCACCCACTTCGTCTTCCAGCCTTCGGATCGTGTGGCTTACTGCGGGCTGCGTGCGATGCAGCCGCAATGCCGCACGCGAAAATCCGCGCTCCTCGATTACTGCAAGAAAAGTCTCAAGCTGCGAAAGGTCCATAAGCTTATCCAACTTGCCAGCCGCATGGTGCAGGCGATGCAGATAGCATAATTTAGATTGATGGTTTCGGTAGAAATTATAAATTTGAATTATGCCCTCGGCTTTGGCAAACTGAATATGTTCGGTTAATGCAGGAGATGCCGATGAGTAACGACCGCGTTTATTTCTTTGACACTACGCTCCGCGACGGAGAGCAGTCCCCCGGCTGCAGCATGACCCAGCATGAGAAGCTCCAGATGGCGCAATCGCTCGCCGACCTGGGCGTCGATGTGATTGAGGCAGGCTTCGCGATCTCCTCCGACGGCGACTTCGCCTCCATTGAGACCATCGCGCAGGAGGTGCGCGGCCCGGTCATCGCGTCCCTCGCCCGCGCTAAGACTGAGGACATTGAGCGCGCAGGACAGGCGGTAAAGAAGGCGAAACGCTCGCGCATCCACATCTTTCTCGCCAGCTCTGACATTCATCTTGAGTACAAGCTCAAGATCAGCCGCGAACAGGCCATTGAGAACACCGCCAAGGCTGTGGCGCTGGGCAAAACACTGGCGGACGAAGTCGAGTTCTCGCCGGAGGATGCCACCCGCACCAGCCACGACTTTCTTTGCCAGATCGTCGGCGTCGCAATTGAGGCCGGAGCCAACGTCATCAATCTTCCTGACACCGTCGGCTACGCAACGCCTTCTGACTATGCAGGGATGTTCCGGGTCATTCGCGAGCGCGTGCCGGGCGCCGACAAGGTCACGCTCTCCGCGCACACGCATGACGATCTCGGCCTCGCAGTCGCCAACGCTCTCGCCGCTATTGATGCGGGCGTTCGTCAGGTCGAGTGCACCATCAACGGGATCGGCGAGCGCGCAGGCAATGCCGCGCTTGAGGAGATCGCCGCCGCACTTCGCGTGCGCGCCGACCGCTATCCGGTCGAGCATGGACTCAATCTCGAAAAGCTGTACCCAATCAGTCAGCAGCTTGCTGGCACAATCAGCTTTGGTCCTTCGCCCAATAAGGCCATCGTCGGCAGCAATGCCTTCGCGCACGAGGCGGGCATTCACCAGCACGGTGTTCTGTCCAACCCGCTCACGTATGAAATCATGACACCCGCTTCCGTCGGTGTGCCGACCAACCGCATGGTGCTGGGCAAGCACTCCGGACGTCACGCGCTGCGCTCGCGGCTGATTGCTCTTGGCTACAATCTCGCCCCCGCGGATCTCGACATCGCGTATCGCGCGTTCACGGAACTGGCCGACAAGAAAAAGGCGATCTACGACCTCGATCTGATCAATCTGGTTGCGCACCACCAGCGCCACGAGGACCTGATCGGCGAGGCCGCCACGGAAACCATCGCGCGCTCCAACTAAAGCGCGCCCGCATAAGGAACGGCGCAAGCAGCCGCCACATTATCTGGAGATCATTCTCGAATGAAGCTGAAGGTGCTGGTAGTAGCCGGGGACGGAATCGGTCCCGAAGTGACAAAGGAAGCGGTAGGCGTCCTGCGTTCGGTCGCCGAATTGGGCGGCTATGACTTCGACTTCCGCGAAGAGCTCATTGGTGGCGTCGCCATCAAGAAGGAGGGGACGCCACTGCCTCCCGCCACTTTGGATGCTGCTCTTGAGAGCGATGCAGTGTTGCTCGGCGCGGTCGGCGGCAACGAGTTCAACGCGCTGCCCCCTAACAAGCGCCCCGAGGCCGGCCTGCTGCAGCTTCGTCAGGCCCTTGGCGGATTCGCCAACCTCCGCCCCTCCTTCGCATGGCCCGCGCTTGCGCAGAACTCGCCCCTCAAGGCCGAGGTTGTCAACGGAACAGACATTCTCTTTGTGCGCGAGCTGCTCGGCGGCCTCTACTTCGGCGAGCCGCGCGCCTGGGACAAGGAAGCCGGCGCGGCCTGGAACACCATGCGCTACACCCGCGACGAAGTCACGCGCGTTGCCCGCGTTGCCTTCGAGCTGGCCTCCTCGAGACGCAAAAAACTTACGTCCGTCGACAAAGCGAACGTGCTCGAAGTCTCGCAGCTCTGGCGCGCAACCGTTACGGAGATCGCCGCACAATATCCTGACGTTACCCTCGAGCACCAGTATGTCGACGCCTGCGCCATGCACCTGATGAATACGCCGCGCAACTTCGACGTTGTGCTCACAGAGAACCTGTTCGGCGACATCCTCTCCGACGAGGCCGCCGTGATCACCGGCTCACTCGGCATGCTGCCGTCGGCGACTATTGGCGGTGCGGTCAACTTATATGAGCCGGTACATGGTTCCGCACCCGACATCGCAGGCAAGGGCATCGCCAACCCGCTCGGTGCAATCCTGACGGCGGCCATGGTGCTGCGCTACTCGGCGCATCTCGATCAGGACGCACAGGCTGTTGAGACCGCTGTGCGCACCGTGCTTGAGCAGGGATACCGTACTGCCGACCTGGTTCGGGGTCAGCAAGGCGTCTCAACCCAGGAGATGGGCCGGCAGGTCCATCTGGTGCTTAGCGAGCTTATCGACCGGCGTCAGTCCATGCACGCCGTTTAACCGCGCATTGTCCGCACAACCGCTCTGCGCGCCAAACATTTCAGGGGTAATCAAACATGGCAGCTTCACCAAAGACATTATTTGAGAAGGTCTGGGAGTCGCACCTCGTTGCCGAGCCAGCCAACGAGCCCGCACTCCTCTACGTCGACCTGCATCTCGTCCACGAAGTCACTTCGCCGCAAGCCTTCGAGGGGTTGCGCCTCGCCGGACGCAAGCTGCGCCGCCCCGACCGCACCGTCGCCACCATCGACCACAATGTCCCCACCACGCTTGATGGCCGTGTGCACATTCAGGACGCCATCGCCGCCAAGCAGATCGACACTCTACGCAAAAACTGCGCCGACTTCGGCGTTACGCTCTACGACATTCAGTCTGCCGAGCAGGGCATCGTGCACGTTATCGGTCCCGAGCTTGGCCTCACCAAGCCAGGAATGACGATCGTCTGCGGCGACTCGCACACTTCCACGCATGGGGCCTTCGGCGCGCTGGCCTTCGGCATCGGAACCTCTGAAGTCGAGCACGTGATGGCGACACAGTGTCTTCCGCAATCGAAGCCAAAGACCTTCCGCATCGCCGTTGAAGGCGAACTGCCCGAAAGCGTCACGGCCAAGGACGTCGCGCTCGGCATCATCGGCCGCATCGGGACGGACGGAGCCACCGGCTGCGTGATCGAGTACGCGGGCTCTGTCATCCGGTCGCTCTCCATGGAAGGCCGCATGACCGTCTGCAACATGAGCATTGAGGCGGGCGCGCGCGCCGGCATGATCGCTCCCGACGACACTACCTTTGCTTACCTTAAGGACCGCGAATTCTCGCCCAAAGTCGAGGACTGGGACAAGGCCGTCGCCGAGTGGCGCAAGCTCGCGAGCGACCCGGGCGCGAAGTTTGACCGCGAGCTGGTCAT
>JASHUR010000161.1 GCA_030039895.1 Acidobacteriaceae bacterium
CTGACGCGTGCGGATACAGCGTCAACTCATACGCCCGCAACGAGTGCCACAGAGGAGCCAGCGATGCCTGCGCCGCTTGCGCCGTCACCCCCGGTTTCAGGCGTGCCACAATCGTCAGCCAGATCGACTGATGGTTGGTCAGGTTATGTCGCGTCGCCATCCACGGCATAGCCACATCGCACATGCTGATAGGCACAAAGGCTCCCGGTTCATATCCCCCTATAGCTGACTCGAAATTCTCCGGAGCTACGCCAATCACCGTGAACGGATGCCCGTTCACTTGCACCGTCTGCCCCACTACATCGGGACGCGCCGCAAACCGAGAGCGCCAGTAGTTGTAGCTCAGTACAAGCACCGGATTCGCGCCTGCCGCCGTGTCATCCTGTGGAGTCAGCAGCCGCCCGAGCGCGGGCTTGAGTCCGAGCACCTGGAAATAGTTCCCACTCACCACCTCTGCATCTTTGTCCGCGGCATGGTTCTGCCACGTCAGCCCGATATTTGTGCGCATCGCCGCCAGCATGCCGCTGAAGACCTTGTTCTGGTCGCGCAGGTCCTTGTACATCGGATAGGAGAAGTAGTTCTCGATGCCGCCGCCAAAACTGCTGGCCGAACCGCTGAACGACCCCTTAAACTCAAACCGCACCAACTGCTGCGGTTTCTCTACCGGCAACATGCGCAAAAGCACCTGATCGAACAGCGTGAACACCGCCGCGTTCGCGCCGATTCCCAGCGCCAGCGTAATCACTACCGTCAGCGTGAATCCCGGCGACTTGCGCAACTGCCGCAGCGCATGCCGCATATTCTGTACAAGGACATTCATTCAGCCTCCAAGCGCATTTCTATCCCCAAGAGGTATGCACTCGCCATGCCAACTCATCCTTAGCGGATGACATGGCTAAATGCCTTATTTCTCATCCGGAAAACGCAGGAAGCTCAGCCGTCCTCTACCCGTGACTGTCCGAAAGCGCAAGTAAGTGTCCGGAACCGGACAGCGTATCGACCAGCAAGTTGCTTCATGGCGCTTCAACAGCCGGGGGTGATCCTCCCACCAGCAGGAGGCCGCTAAAGCCCGTCTGTAGAATGGCGCGAAGCGGGTGTGCCCGTGCCGCCAGCACCGGGCCTGGCTACTGCCCACATCTGCGCCGCGATTTCGTCGAACAACCCCATCCGATCGTTACCTACTCGATACAGATCAAAGTGCGTCCGGTTGGGAATGAACGTGAAGTGCGCGTCTGCGTGGAGGCCCTTCAGCGTGGCATCCAGAAGGTGCGCCGCGCCATCCAGATAGAACGTGTCCGCCGTTCCGACGTAGACATGAATCTTGCCCTTCAGATACGGACCGCGCTCGGCCCAGTCTGCCTGGCAAATGTGCGCCAGGTCATAGTGGTCGCGCCAGTACGCCACCACCGCCGGATTCACATATCCCGTATCGCGGTCAAACATCTGCTCCGGACGCCCGTCCTTGCCCCGCGGCGAAAACACCCATTCAAAAGACGCCATCTGCCCGCCGTACGGCCCCAGTACCCGCTCCAGCTTGGCGAACTGCTCGAACGTCTCAATCACCCTCGCATGGTCGCGTACCAGCGGATACGGCGCTCCATCCGGCTTGAAGTACACATTCGCGTGCGGTGCGTAAAGATCCGGCCCGGTAAAGTTGTGGAAGTCGCTCGGGTCCGGCGACGTCGACCACGTGCCGCCAAAAATCCGCGGATAGTTGATCTGCAACTGCAGCGTTGCCCATCCGCCTGACGAGTGTCCCTGCAGAAAACGCCCGCTCGGCCGCGCATCCATCTTGTATCGGGCCTCCAGATAGGGAATGAACTCCCTCGTCAGCGCAGTTCCCCACGGCCCGTCGTTTACCGAGTTGGCAAACTCGTGCGTACCCGTCGGCAGCGACTCATCCAGCATCACCCAGATCATCGGAGGCATCTTGCCCTCGGCCATGCGCCCGTAGATCATCTCGCCCATGAACTTCGCATAGCGCATATTTCCGCCGAATCCAAAAGTCCAGTACACCGTTGGATATCGCTTCTTGCCCTTCGCCTCGTATCCCGGCGGAGTCATAACCCATGCCCGCACATACGTGGGCCGTCCCCAGAACTCCGTCAACACCGGACTCAGCATCTCCTCCCGGTGAGCTGCGGCCTCAGAGGCCGGAGTCACCAGCTTCATCATGGTCGGAGGCAAAGGCCGCTCTTTCACCATGCTTGACAGCGCCAGTTCCGGCTCTTTCCCCTCTCCCGGAGTCCATCCGCCCATGGACACCACATCGCTGATCCAGTCGCCCGGCGTCCGTCCTGAGTAGTTGTACGTGTGTTCCACGTCCAGCACCGCTTGCGCCTCGTAGTTCCCCGGCTTCAGCGTTGAGAACGGCTCCGGGTATGCGATGTCATCCGTGTCTACGTCCACCGAGGCGCCCGGCTTCAGATCGTGAATCTCCTTCGCCGCAACATACGTCGCCGTGGGGCGAAACTCATTGATCGTGACTTCCTTTGCACCCGTCCCGGCACTCAGAAAAATCAGTACCCGCCCTGACACTGGCGCGTGGATCTCCGGCCCAGCTGTCACACGGAAAAAGAGATGCTGCGGCTGCTGAGCGAATGCCGAAGCCGCAAGCACGACTGCGGCCACAAACGAGAGAAGGCAAAACGTACGCTTGCGCATAGGCCCGCAGTGTAGCAAATGGTCTAACTACGGCACCATACTAATCGGGTAGCAAATACACGGGTCCAAGCCCTGATGAGCGCAGCTACACTCATCTTTTTGTGCTGAAAGGAAGGATTCTCATGGAGCACAACCTCGACCACACACTGGCCCTGCTCGCTCGCACGCCGGCAGCTCTCGACGCCCTGCTGCGCGGGCTTCCAGAAGCCTTTACTCACGCGAACGAGGGCGACAACACTTGGAGCGCCCTCGACATCGTCGGTCACCTCATCCATTGCGAAAAGACCGACTGGCTGCCCCGCACCAAGATGATCCTCGCCTATGGCGACTCACGGCCGTTCGAACCCTTCGACCGCCAGGGACACGTTCGCGAAAGTAAGGGCAAAACCCTTACTGCCCTCCTCGACGAGTTCGCCGGCCTTCGCAGCCAGAACATCGAGGAGCTCCGAGCTATGCACCTCACGCCCTCGCAGCTCTCCCTCCGCGGACTCCACCCTGCGCTCGGCTCCGTCACGCTGTCACAACTTCTCGCCACATGGGCCGCGCACGATGCCAACCACCTGCACCAGCTCGCTCGGGTCATCGCACTCCAGTACCGCGACCTCGTTGGCCCCTGGAGCAGGTTCATGGGAGTCATGCACTGCACCGCCCACAGCGCGCCAGGATAGGGT
>JASHUR010000162.1 GCA_030039895.1 Acidobacteriaceae bacterium
GTCGATGCCTTCAACTTTTCGCTCGGTGGGGCTCTGGGTGAGCACGCAGGGTTCGCCCGCCCTACCGGATACCGTGCTGCTGCAACCGAGGTCCCGGCGGCCATCGAGCGGCTGCTGCGCGGCTATCTAGCAGACCGTGGCCACGGCGAAAACCTCCGGTCATGGTTTGCGCGTCAGGATGTAACGCACTTGAAGGAGTTGCTGGAGGGGGCTGAGGTTACAGCCACAGTGTCATGAGCTTGTTCCCCGCATTCATCAAGCTGGCGCGGCGTCGCTGCCTCGTAGTGGGCGCAGGCAGGGTCGCGCTTGAGAAAATTCCGCCGCTGCTTGCCGCGGAAGCGGATGTACGCGTGATTGCCCCGCGCGTGCATCAGGAGATCAACGCACTGGCGAATGAGGGCCGAATCGCGCTTGCGGAGCGGGCGTGGTCTGCGTCCGACCTCGACGGAATCTTCCTCGTCATTGCCGCGACAGATGACCCAGCCGTGAACGCCGAGGTCTATGAAGCTGCTGTCGAGCGCAACATCCTCTGCAACTCAGTCGATGATCCTCCCCACTGCGACTTCTACTTCGGCTCCGTGGTTGCGCGCGGCGACCTGCAGATCGCCATCTCGACCGCGGGCGAAAGTCCTGCGCTCGCGCAGCGGCTCAGGAAGGAAATAGACGCGCAATTGCCGTCTGACCTCGGCCCCTGGCTGGCCGAAACGGGACGCCTGCGCCGCGAAGTTCTCGCCAATGTTGCGCCCGGCGAAGGGCGCAAGCTTCTCCTGCATCAGCTGGCGCAGCGCGAGGTATGCGGCTCGCCCACCTGCGAAGCCCGCAGCATTGCATTTGGCCGCGCTGTTAAGGGCCGTGTGTATCTGGTCGGAGCCGGCCCAGGCGACCCTGACTTGTTGACCGCGCGCGCGGCACGCCTGCTGGCCACGGCGGACGTCGTTCTTAACGATGATCTTGTCCCAGACCCCGTGCTGAAGCTCGCAAGCCCTGAAGCGCGCGCGCAAAACGTGGGCAAGCGCTGTGGGAACAAGAGAATCACGCAGGAGGATATCAACGAGCTGATGATCGCCAACGCCCGCGCGGGCCGCTCGGTCGTGCGGCTCAAGAGCGGAGACCCGCTCGTTTTCGGCCGCGCGGCTGAGGAGATCGACGCACTCCGCGAAGCCGGCGTTGAGTTTGAAGTCGTTCCCGGCATCACGGCCGCATTCGCCGCCGCGGCGGCACTGGGCCTTTCGCTGACTGACCGCAGAGCGTCCTCCTTGGTCCAAATCTCCAGCGGCCATCACGCGACCGGAGGCCCGGCCGCAGTTGCGGAGCCCACGCGCATCGTATACATGCCCGGCAAAGAGTTCTCCGCTCTCGCCGCTGAGTGGCGCGCCCAGGGGCTTCCCGGCGATCTGCCCTGCGCCGCAATCTCGCGGGCTGCTCAGCCGGACCAGCAGATCACCTTCACCACGCTCGACGAGCTCGATTCAGTAAGCCCTGGCCCCGCACCTGTGCTGGTTGTGGCAGGATGGGTGCTGCAGAACCACCCGTCGGCAGTCGCCCGATCGGTGCTCCAGATGCGATAACCTGAAGGCAAAGGCCTTCTGATGATCACATCGCGGCGCAATTTTCTGGCCGGCTCTGCACTTGCGCTTGGGGGAGTCTATCTTCACGCAAAGCAGGTCACGGCTCCCGCTCCGTATGGAGCGCTACCCAACGCACGCCAGCTCCGATGGCAGCGCATGGAAACCTACGGCTTCCTCCACTTCGGCGTGAATACCTTTACGGACAAGGAGTGGGGATACGGCGACGAAAATCCTGACATTTTCCATCCCACTGACTTCGATCCCGACCAGATTGTGACCTCAATGAAGGCTGGTGGGATGAAGGGTGTCATCCTTACCTGCAAGCATCATGACGGCTTTTGCCTGTGGCCTACCAAGACCACCAAGCACTCCATTGCCTACAGCTCATGGCGCAATGGCAAGGGCGACGTGGTGCGCGACATCTCCGCTGCAGCGCGCCGTCACGGCATCAAGTTCGGCGTGTATGTTTCTCCGTGGGACCGCAACAACGGCGCTTACGGAACCCCAGCCTATCTGCCGATCTATCGTGAGCAAGTTACTGAACTGCTCTCAAATTATGGCCCGGTCTTTGAGGTCTGGTTCGACGGCGCCAACGGAGGCGACGGCTATTACGGCGGAGCACGCGAGAAACGCCACATCGATGCGCACACATACTACGAGTGGCCCCGTACCTATGCCATCGTGCGCCGTTTGCAGCCGTGGGCGGTCATCCACGGCGGAGACAAAGACGCGGACATTCGCTGGGTCGGCGATGAGAAGGGCGTGGCCGGCGAGACTTGCTGGGCCACATTCTCACCAGATAACTCCGTCGACGGCGGCACAACCGAGCAGTTGATGACGGGCACTCTACACGGTACGCGCTGGATGCCTGCCGAGTGTGACGTCTCTATACGTCCCGGCTGGTTCTGGCACTCATCGGAAAACGCAGAGGTCAAAACTCCGCAGCAGCTCATGGACCTCTACTACAAGTCCGTAGGCCGCGGCGCAAGCCTGCTGCTCAACGTGCCGCCCAATCGCAAAGGTCAGCTCTCGCCCGAGGACGTCGCCTCGCTCCGCGGCTTCCGCAAGATTGTCGAATCAACCTTTGCCGTAAATCTCGCCCGAAATGCCCGGTTACGCGCTTCCAATGTCCGCGGCGATGAGCGGCGCTTCGCGCCCACACGGCTCGTCGACGGCAATCCCGATACTTACTGGGCCACGGACCACGATGTGACCACGCCGCATCTCACGCTGGACTTCGCAACTCCGGTCAGTTTCAACGTCGTCCGACTGCGCGAAGCGACTGCACTTGGCCAGCGCATCGAATCCTTTGCCATAGACGCCCGGCAGGGTAGCGACTGGACGCAGATCGCCCAGGCGACCAGCGTGGGTATCTGCCGTCTTCTCCGTCTCAGCAACCCCGTGACCACAGATCAGGTTCGTCTGCGCATCGTGGAATCGCCGGCGCCCATAGCCCTTTCTGAGTTCGGGCTTTTCTCCGGCGATCAGTAATACCAGCGCCCACTCCGTTACACTTGTCTTTTGCCATAAGGAGGGTGAAGCGGATGGTGCGTGCGGCTTTGCTGTGT
>JASHUR010000163.1 GCA_030039895.1 Acidobacteriaceae bacterium
CGGGACCGCGCGCAACTCGCTCACAGACGCCTTCAGCCAGGGCAGGGACCTCCTGCTTGACATTGATGTCCAGGGTGCGTCGCAGGTACGCGAGAAAGTGCCCGATGCCGTCACCATTTTCCTTATGCCCCCGACGCCGGAGATTCTGGCCACCCGTCTGCGCAATCGCAGCCGTGCGGAAGGTGCTGTTCTGGAAGAAGTTATCAACCGGCGCCTGGCCAGGGCAAAACTAGAGATTGAGAATTACCGCGATTATGGCTATATTCTCGTCAACGATATCCTTGACCGCGCAGTGGAAGAAATGGCAGCGATTGTGGCCTCAGAGCGAATTCTTCGCTCGAAGGGCACACCAGCTCCTGCGGACAGGGAACTGCTTGCAATGGCGGAGAAATGCCGCCAGCAAAACTCTGGAGCACGCATCGCACCGGTGCTTCAGGCTTTTGGTGTAACCCACGGAACCGTTCCTGAGGCCGCCGCAAGGTAGCCGCCAGGCGCGGGGATCTTTAGGAGTAGCCATGAGTATTGAGCAGGAGTTCGACAGCAATTTCCGCTATGTATTGGTTGCCGCGCGCCGTGCGCGTCAATTGCAGAGCGGCTCGCCAGCACTGATCAACTCAAAGTCCGGCAAGGCCTGCAAGGTCGCGCAGGACGAGATCGCTGCAGGCAAAGTCGGCTACGTCAAGGGCGAGTCGCCCGTGCTGAAGCCAGAGATCAGCGCACCAGAAATTCCAAAATTCGCCATCTCCTGATCGTGCTTTGCACGCTTCCACACAGCGCCGCGTCGCGTGCGCGCCTCTGTGTGCGCCATACACCGTAAAATAGTGTTGTATGAAGTCAGCAGGCGGTGTCTCGGAATGAAGGTCACAGTCGGAGTCTCCGGCGGAATCGCAGCGTATAAAGCAGCCGAGCTGGTGCGCGCGCTGCAGCAGCACGCGCTCGACGTGCACGTAGTCATGACCGAGGCGGCAAAGCAGTTCATCACGCCTCTCACTTTCGCATCGCTCACCGGACATAAGGTCATCTCCAGCCTCTGGGCCTCGCCAGCTGCGGACTCTGACGCCAACCTCGCCTCCGCCATCGAGCACATCGAGGAGGCGCAGACCATCGATGCCCTCGTCGTCGCACCGGCCACTGCCGGCGTCCTCGCCAAGTTCGCGCACGGCATTGCGGACGACTTTCTCACCACGCTCTATCTGGCCACTACTGCTCCGGTCATCGTGGCCCCATCGATGAACGTGAATATGTGGCAACACGCCGCTACGCAGGCAAATCTTGAGGTACTGGCCAACCGCAGCGTGCGCATTGTCCCACCGGGCACCGGCTACCTCGCCTGCGGCATGACCGGAGCGGGCCGCCTGGCCGATACCGGAGCGATTGTCGAGGCCGTCCTTGCCGTGCTGCACCACCGCAACGACCTGAGCGGAGAAACCGTGCTCATCACCGCCGGAGGCACACGCGAGGCCCTCGACCCTGTGCGCTTTCTCGGTAATCGCTCCAGCGGCAAAATGGGATACGCCCTTGCCGAAGCCGCCGAGCGCCGCGGCGCACGCGTCATTCTTGTTTCTGCGCCCACGGCGCTGCGCGCGCCCGCCAACTGTGAGCTTGTGCCGGTAACCACTACGGCGGAGATGCGCGACGCGGTTCTCAGCCGCATCGATCAGGCCACTATCGTCATCAAGGCCGCCGCCGTCGCCGACTACCGGCCGGTTACGCTGTCCGACCGGAAGCTCAAGCGCACCGGGCCGCGCACCATTGAACTTGAGCCGACCGAAGACATCCTTTCTGAAGTTGTTGCCCGCCGCCGCGTGGGCCAGCTCATTATTGGCTTCGCTGCCGAGACGGAGAACGCCGTCGCCCACGGACGCGACAAGTTGCTTCGCAAAGGCGCGGACGCAATCGTGCTGAACGACGTCTCGCGAGAAGGCATCGGCTTTGACTCAGACCGCAACGCCGTCACCTTCCTCACTCGCCATACCGCGCTCGACCTGCCCGAGATGTCTAAGTGCGACCTCGCCGATCGCATCCTGGAAGAGATCCTCGGCCTCCGTCGTCCGTCGCTTGTGGTCGCTGAGACGGACTCGGTGATCGAAGAATGAGCGCGCTGCCGCCCGATCTTGAATCGGCATTGCAGGCCCGCCTGCGCTACTACCGCGACCTCGGAATTTATAACCTTTACCGCCGCTGCGACCCTGATCTTCCGCTTGAAATAAGTGCTGTAACTGACTCAAACTGCGAATCGGATACTTCTATTCCTGCCCGTAAATCCGCCCCGGAATCCCTGTTTGCCGCGCCCGCTCCGGCTGTTCTTCCCGCGGCGGATCGGCCCGCCGCGCTGGAGGCCATCCGAGCCGACATTGGCGACTGCACCCGCTGCCCGCTCGCTTTCCAGGGACGCCACAATATCGTATTTGCCGACGGAGACCCCAACGCCCGCCTGATGTTCGTCGGCGAAGGCCCGGGCGCTGACGAGGACGCACAGGGACTGCCCTTCGTGGGACGCGCCGGGCAATTGCTCAACAATATGATCGTCGCCATGGGCCTCCAGCGCAGCGAGGTTTACATTGCGAACGTCGTGAAGTGCCGTCCGCCGCAAAACCGCACGCCAGAGCCGGCGGAAGCGAACACCTGCATGCAGTTTCTCTGGCGGCAAATTGAGGTCGTCAGCCCGCAGGTGATCGTTGCTCTCGGTTCTACGGCGGCAACCTACCTGCTCGGGGCCAAGTCCTCGCTGGCCAGCCTGCGCGGACGCATCCATCAGGTGCGCGAATCCCGGCTTATCGTCACGTATCACCCTGCCTATCTGCTGCGCGACCCGCGCCAGAAAGCAGAAGCCTGGAAGGACCTGCAGATTGCCATGAATGAACTGGGCCTGAAGGCGCCAAAGCGTTCTACAGGGGAGTAGACGAATGCCCCTTCATCGAGAAGTTACAACGAAGGGGCTTTTCTTGCATTACCAAGGAAGGCTTTCGCCCATGTGGAAGTAGCCTCCGGTAGGGCCGTCTGCTGGAAGTGTTGCCAGTTGCACGCTGGTCTTCGCACCATCGGGAATCTCCATCGGAGCCGCATCTGTGCCCATCTCTGTCTTCACCCAGCCCGGATGCGCAGAATTCACCTTGATCTTCGTATCCTTCAGCTCATGCGCAAGGTGCACGGTAAACGAGTTCAGCGCAGCCTTCGATGAGTCATAAGCCAGCGCCTTGAAGTCATAAATCGGCGAACTCGGCGTGGCATGCAACGTGAGCGAGCCAAGAATGCTCGACAGATTCACGATGCGTCCTTCCGGTGCTTTCTTGATAAGTGGTAGAAGGGTCTGCGTTAACTCTATAAGGCTGAAGAAATTCGTGTCGAAGGTCTCGCGCAGATCTGCCGGACTGATAGTACTGGTGGTATTCACGCCGCCAAACGTCTCCTTCGCAATCCCGGCATTGTTGATAAGTATGTCGAGCTTTCCGTACTTCTTGTCAAAATAGTCAAAAGCGCTCTTGTAGTCGGCTCGATTGGTCACGTCGAAGGGAATCGATTCGACCTTCAACCCTTCGCCTTGCAGTTTCTTCGCAACAGTCTCTCCTTTTTGGGCATCACGCGATCCAATGACAACCTCTACGCCTGTCTGCGCCAGTTGGCGCGCGGTTTCCAGACCCAGCCCGCGGTTTCCGCCGGTAATAAATGCAACCTTCTTTTCTGAGCTCACCTTAGTTCCTCCTGCGAGACATGCACGTTCTCGTGCGCACGTATCCATAAGATGAATAAGCCAGAGATCGGATGCAGCCAGGCGAAAAATCAACAAAAGTTGCAGGTGATACCCTCGTGAAGAAAGCAATGCCCGCCTACTGCGACGTCGCCTTGCCCGTGCCACTCGATCGCGCCTTTACCTACGCGATCGGTACGGCCATTCCTGCCGTTGGGGCGCGCGTGCTGGTTCCGTTTCGCAATGAAAAGCTGGCCGGAGTGGTTCTTCGCCTCCACGATGAACCGCCGCCTGTTGAAACAAAGCCCGTTCTCAACATCCTCGACGACGAATCCATCCTCTCGCCACAGTTGCTCGAGCTCGCGCAGTGGATCGCGCTCTACTATATCGCGCCCATTGGGGAAGTCCTTCGTGCCATGCTGCCACTGATGAGCGAGGTGCGCCGGCAGGTTCTCTTCCGCATCACCGATCAGGGCCGTCAGGCGCTCTTCGATGGCGCGCAGCAGGGTTCCTCGCGGCGTAGCCGCCGCACGCCCGAGGAGCAGGACGCCGAGTACAAGGTCCTCAACTACCTTGAGAGCGGAGACGCCGTCCGCCTCGCCACGCTGCGTTCGGCCACAAGAGCCACCCGCGATCTGCTCACCGGCATGCTTCGTAAGAAATGGGTTGCACGCGAGACCGCCGCCGCGCCGCGCGATGCCCGCCGCACCGTGCGCTATGCCGTGCTGGTGGAAGGCACACGCCTGCCGAAGCTCAATGAAAATCAGCAGGCCATCCTCGCAGAGCTGGCCGGTTCTGGAAACGAGTTGCCGGTCGCCGAGCTGCGCCGCCTGGCCGTGCCGCAATCTACGCTGTCCACACTGGTGAAAAGGGAACTGGTCCGCATCGAAGAACGTCCCGCCGACTTCCATCTGACGCACCTTGCCGCGCTGCACCGGCAAACTCATACCCTCAACGCTGCACAGCAGGCCGCGCTCGGCACGATCACCGCTGCTGTCGAATCCTCCGCATTCCGTCCGCACTTGTTGCACGGTGTCACCGGCTCGGGCAAGACCGCGGTCTACCTCGCTGCCATGCAGCACGCGCTCGCACAGGGCAAGTCCGCCATTCTGCTTGTGCCGGAGATCGGCCTTACCCCGGCCATGGCCGCGCAGCTCCACCACACCTTCGGGAGCGAGGTCGCGCTGCTGCACTCCGCGCTCACGCCCGAGGAGCGCAGCGAGCAATGGCACCGCATCCGCCGCGGAGAGGCCCGCGTTGTCGTAGGCACGCGCTCCGCCGTCTTCGCGCCGCTCGAGAACGTCGGGCTCATCATCGTTGACGAGGAGCACGACTCCAGTTACAAACAGGAGTCCACGCCGCGCTACCACGCACGCGATACCGCCGTAATGCGCGCCAAGCTGGCCAACGCAACCGTGGTGCTTGGCTCTGCAACACCGTCGCTCGAGTCATGGCATAACGCGCAGCAGGGCAAGTACGCCAGCATTGAGATGCACGAGCGCGTGAATCAGCGCCCGCTGCCCGAGGTCGAGCTTATCGACATGCGTCGCGAGTTCCAGGAAACCGGAACCGAGCATCTCTTCTCCCGCGCATTGATCGAAGAAACGCAGGCCACGCTCGCACGCGGGGAGCAGGCCATTATTCTGCTCAATCGCCGGGGCTACTCCTTCGTAGTCATGTGCCGCGCCTGCGGAGAAAAGCTGGAGTGCGAGAACTGCTCCATCGCGCTTACCTATCACAAGCCCGTTCCCGGCTCCGACGATCGCGCCCATGCCGGCCAGCGGCTGGAGTGCCACTACTGTGGCTTCAAGCGCACTGTGCCGCAGCGGTGCCCCAAGTGTGACAGCGAACACCTCTACTTTCTCGGCGCCGGTTCGCAGCAGGGAGAAGAACGGCTTCAGGAGATTTTCCCCAACGCGCGCATCGGTCGCATGGACCGTGACACGGTGCGCGGCCGCAATGATATGGAGCGCCTGCTCATGCGCCTGCATTCCGGCGAAATCAACCTGCTTGTCGGTACTCAGATGATTGCCAAGGGCCACGACATTCACGGCGTTACTCTGGTCGGAGTCGTCGGGGCCGACTTTGCCCTCGGCCTGCCTGACTTTCGCGCCGCCGAGCGCGTTTTTCAGCTCCTCACTCAGGTTTCTGGACGCGCCGGACGCGGCGAGCTGCCCGGAAAGGTTCTGGTGCAGACCTACCATCAGGACCATTACGCGATCCAGTTCGCGGCAAAGCACGACTTCCACGCCTTCGTTGAAAAGGAATTAAAGTACCGCCGCTGGATGCACTACCCGCCTTACGCCGCGTTGGCCAATTTTCTTATTCAAAGCCCACGGTTTGAGGAAGCTGCCGGATGGGCCGCCGTACTGGGGCGCTGGTTCCAATCCACGCAGCATGACGATGTGCGCATCCTGGGCCCGGCCACCGCTCCGCTGGCCAAGATCAAGCGCATCTATCGGTTTCATTTTGTTCTCAAAGCGGAGAAGCGGCAGTCCCTCGCCCGCACCATGCGCGCCGCGCTTGCCCACGCGGAAGTGCTGGGTATTCCGCGTCGCAATCTCATTGTCGATGTGGACGCTGTCAATCTCATGTAACCTCAGTCTTAACAAACAAATAACGTTCTCCTTGCGACTCCGTCCAAGTAAATGTGGCATCATAGAAAGAAGAGCTCTGCCAGTACAGCTGATCACCCTTTTACATGCATGTAACTACAAACAGTGCGCGCCGGTGGAATATCCTTGTCCTGCTGACCGTAGGGCTTGCTGTCGCAGTGTTCGCATGGGGGTTACGCTACAAGCTTTCGATGTACCGGTCGCCCGCGCACTCGGTGCATCACGTGGTCATTGCCAAGCTGCTTTCCAATCGTGAGCGTCCGGCAGACATCATTATCACGGCCGAGCGCGCCACCACACCCACAGTCGTCTTTCTTGGTGTCCTTTTTTCGTTCTTTGCGGGCCTTCAAATTGAGCCTCGTCAGCAGTGCATCTGGCTGCTGCAGCGCAGAAAAGACCCACAGCGCGGTCCCGATCCTCGGGCCATGCGCAGGCAGTTCAGCCGCCCCCCTCCCATCACTCAGTAATAAATAGCACCTCAACTCAGGCAATAACTGGCCGGTCTAGGCCGGCGTGGGATTCTTTCCAGCCGAGTGGCTGCATTTCATTTACAGGTGTATACGGAGTATGCGAAAGTCCTCTTTCCTGACCATTGCTGCCGTTGTAGCGGCGGCGCTCGTCCTTACCGCAATCTGGCTCTCTCATCGCGAACGTCCTGAACCGACCGATGTCGACGCGCAGACCATGCCCACTGCCAGCGTTGCTCCTGTGCAGCGTGGCACAATTTCCCACTCGCTCACCCTTGCCGGAGAGTTCCAACCGTATCAGGTGGTCGATGTTCACGCCAAGGTCTCCGGCTATATTCGTCACATCTATGTCGATATCGGGGACAAGGTCCATGCCGGCGAAACCCTCGCCGTGCTCGAGGTTCCCGAGCTCGATGCGCAGTTGCAGGGCACAACCGCCGAGTACGCGCGCAGCAAGGATGAAATCACCCGCGCCGAACACAACGTCGTGCGTGCCGACTCTCAATATCAGGCGCTGCATGCCGACTACATCCGCCTCAAGCGCGCCGCGGCAGCGCAACCGGGCCTGATTGCGCAACAGGAGCTGGACGATGCGCAGTCCAAGGACCTCGCTTCTGCGGCTCAGGTCGATGCCGCCAAGGCTGCTCTGTCTGCAGCGGAAAATCAGTCTGCATACGCCAAAGCCGATAACCAGCGCGTGCACGATCTTGAGGCGTACACCAATGTCACCGCGCCGTTGAACGGTGTCATTATCTGGCGCTATGCCGATACCGGCGCGCTCATCCAGGCCGGGACCGCCTCCGATGTTCAGTCGCTGCCCATCGTCAAGCTCTCGCAGTCTGACCTCCTTCGTCTGCGCCTGCCCGTCCCTGAAGAGGATGTGCGGTACATCCATATAGGCGAGCCGGTGCAGGTGACTGTCGGCGCGCTGAACCGCACCTTCGGTGGCAAGGTGGTGCGTTTCACACGCGATGTGAGCACACAAACGCGCACCATGGAAACCGAAATCGATGTTCCCAACCCCAACCTCACACTCATGCCCGGCATGTACGCCAACGCCACGCTCCAGCTTCAGCACCACGAAAACACGCTCACTGTTCCCATTCAGGCAGTCATGCAGAACGGAAATCAGGCCAGCGTGCTCATCGTCAATGGGCAGGACCGTGTTGAATCACGCAGCGTCACCCTGGGGATTCAGAATCCGACGCGCGTCGAGATACTCAGCGGACTGAATGTCGGCGACAGCGTCATCACGGGCGGCCTGAGCAAGTATCAAGTGGGAGAAAAGGTACGACCCATCCAGGCGATGCGTGTAGTGGAGGGCCAGTAGCGAATGCCGAAGTTTGCAATTAAATATCCCTACTTCATCATCATGCTCTGTCTGGTGATGGGAGTTGTCGGCATTGCCACCATCGCGCAAATGCCCGTTGACCTGTTTCCCAAAATTGACATGCCCGTGGTGGTCGTGGCCACCTTCTACGCCGGCATGCCGCCGAAGCAAATCGAAGCCGACATCACCGACACCTTCGAGCGCTTCTTCACCTACGGCAACAATATCGACCACATCGAGTCGCGCTCGATGACCGGCGTCAGCCTCATCAAGGTTTATTTTCGTCCCGGGACCGACCCCAACGCCGCACTGAGCAACATCGCAACCCTGGCCATGGCCGACCTGCGACGATTACCGCCCGGCACGCTCCCTCCCGTTGTCCTCGGTATGACTGCGTCCAGCCAGCCTGTATGTCTGGTCACGCTCAAGGGCAAAGGCCTGAATGAAACTGATCTGAAAGACATCGGCCAGTTTGCAGTCCGCGACCAGATTGCCAACGTACCCGGGGCATCCGTACCCGATCCGTATGGCGGACGCTATCGCGAAATCATGGTCTATGTCGATCCGCTCAAGCTGGAGGCGCACAACCTCTCGCTCATGGACGTGGTCCGCGCCATTAACAAGTCCAACCTTATTGTGCCTGCCGGCGACGTGCAGATCGGTCCCAAGGACTACAACATCTACACCAACGCTCAGCCGCCGCTTCAGGAGATCAATGCGATACCGCTGAAGTCCGTCGGCAATTCTTCAGTTATGGTGGCGGACGTAGGCCAGGCCAAGGACTCCGGAGCGCTGCAAACCAACATCGTTCGCATTGACGGCCAGCGCTCTGTCTATGTTCCGGTGTTCAAGCAGGGCGGTGACAGCAATACCATCACCATCGTCAACGGTATTCGCCACGTACTAAAACATCTGGTCGATGTTCCGTCGACACTGAAGACGGCTGTCGTCTTCGACCAGTCCGTCTTTGTCAAAGTCGCGGTCAAAAACCTGATCAAAGAAGCAACGATCGGCATCGTGCTTACCGGCATTATGATCCTGGTCTTCCTGGGCAGCCCGCGCGCCACGCTGGCCGTCATGCTGGCCATTCCGCTCTCGGTGCTGGTGTGCATGATCCTTGTCCACTTGATGGGCGGCTCCATCAACACCATGCTCCTTGGTGGAATCGCGCTGGTGTTCTCGCGCCTCATTGACAACTGCGTCATTGTGCTCGAGAACATCTTCCGCTACCTCGAGTCCGGCGAGGCGCCGGAGGTCGCCGCCGAACGCGGCGGCAACGAGGTCGGGCTGGCCGTGCTGGCTGCGACCTTTACCACGTCCATCGTCTTCTTCCCGGTCACGTTCTTCTATGGAGTCAGCAAGTATCTGTTCACAGATCTTGCCCTGGCAGTGACCTTCTGCATCTTCGCCTCATACGCCTTTTCCATGACGGTCATCCCGCTCTACTGCGCCGCGTACATCAAATCACCGCACGGGGCAGAGGGACACCACGACGGCAAGCCCTCCATGTTCAAGCGCTTTGAAGTCGCGTTCAACGAGTGGTTCCACCGCATGCTGAACGTCTACGAGGTTTATGTAAAGCGCGTTCTGCAGCGTCCGGTGTTCTCCACCGTGGTCATGAGCGTTGGTATGCTCGCGGTTCTCGGTGCGATCTTTCCGCTGCTCGGAACGTCATACTTCCCACGTACGGACCCCGGGCAGTTCGTCATCAACGTTGAGTGCCCCAATGGTTCGCGCATTGAGGTGAGCAATCAGTACATTGCCCAGCTTGAGGACATCATCCGGAAAGAAGTGCCGAAACGCGATCTGGGCATGATTGTTTCCAACATCGGCATCACGCACGGACCGTCCACCATCTACTCCAGCAACTCGTCGATGGACACGGCCTTCGTGCAGGTCAGCCTCAAACCCGAACACTCCAAGAGCAGCTTCTACTACATGGACAGGGTCCGTCACGCAGTTGCGACGCAGATGCCTGAGCTGACCACGTTCTTCCAAACCGGCGGCCTGGTCAATTCCGTTGTCAATCAGGGCCTGCCCGCCCCAATCGATATTCAGGTCGTAGGCAATGATCTGAATCAGACATTCGATCTTGCCCAGCATATGGCCAACCGGCTCCGCACGGTGTCCGACATCTCTGACGTTTACATCCCGCAGAACCTGCGTTATCCGGGACTGATGCTGGACATCGACCGCGAGCGCGCAAGCCTCATAGGCCTTACGCCAAAGGCGGTTGTAGACAACGTCATCACCGCTCTCACCTCCGACGGCCAGATCGCTCCCAGTTACTGGATCGATCCGAAGACCGGCAACAACTACATGCTGGCCGTGCAGTACTACACCAATCACATCGAGCACATGACTATGAGCGATTTCCGGGAGATTCCGCTGCACGCACCCGGAGTCGCGAACTATACTCCGTTGGAATCGGTCGCAAATATCAACCCCATCAACACGCCGACTGAGGTCGACCACTACCAGCTCCGCCGGGTCGTCGATATTTATGTCAGCCCACGAGGAAAGGATCTCGGCAAGGTCGGCAAGGAAGTGGCAAAAGTCGTCGCTAGTACAAAGGTCCCGCACAACATAACCATCAAGATCCGGGGCGCGGTCGATGGCATGAATCAGTCCTTCAAACGGTTCAGCATCGGCATCATCATCTCCATCGTGCTGGTTTATCTCATCCTCATGGCCCAGTTCCGTTCCTTCGTTGATCCGTTCATCATCCTCATGGCTGTGCCGCCAGGCGTTGTTGGCGTGGCTATGATCCTTTACTTCACCGGCAGCACGCTCAACATCATGTCGCTCATGGGCGTCATCATGATGGTCGGCATCGTCGTATCAAACAGCATCCTCATTGTTGAGTTCACCGGCACGCTCCACAAAGAGGGTCTGCCGCTGCTCGAAGCTTGCGTCGAGGCCTGCAAAGTGCGTCTGAGGCCCATCCTAATGACCTCGCTCGCTACCGTCCTCGGCATGATCCCCATGGCCCTGGGTCTTGAGGCAGGCAGCGAGCAGTACGCGCCGCTGGCCCGCGCCGTGATCGGCGGGCTCACCATATCCGTCATCATCACCATCTTCCTCGTGCCTGCGGTTTATCTCATCGTGCATAAGGAAGGAAGAAACACGGCCGGCGACCAGGAGGCAACCGCATGAAGCTCTACTACGGCAGCATTCTTTTCGCAGCCATCACGCTGTCGCTCGCGGCGGGCGCACAAACTCTGGCCAAACTGCCGGACGCTCCTGCGCCCGGCGTGTTGGCGCAGACCGCACAAATGTCCGCTGTCGGCTCCGGACCCAGCTCCGGTCCCGGGACCTTGCCCACGCTCACACGGCAGCAGGCTGAGGCCATGGCCATCAGGCAAAACCCCAACATCACAGTGGGCAAGCTCCTTGCTCTCGCCCAGCATCAGGTGGTGCGCCAGGCCCGCTCGGCTGATCTTCCCACGTTCACAGCAGACATTTCCGCAGTGGACGCGGAGGACGGCAGCCGCCTCTCCGCCGGATACCTCTCCGCAGCCCACCTGCTCCCGCACGCGGGAGCGGGAGGAACGCTTGCGCAGCTTATCACCGACTTCGGCCGCACGCACAACCTCATCCTCTCGCAAAAGCTTGAGGAGAAGGCGCAGAACTCCAACGCTCTTGCCACAACCGAGGACATCGTTCTCGCGACCGACCAGGCCTTCTACAACGCGCTTGAAGCACAGGCCCTCGTCAGAGTCGCAGAGCAAACCGTAAACACCCGGCAGACCACGGAAACGCAGGTCAGCGAAATGACGCGCAATAAGCTCAAGTCCACCCTGGACCTGAGCTTTGCGCAGGTCGACCTTTCGCGCGGCAAGCTTCTTCAGCTCGACGCGCAGAACAACGCGGACTCCGCCATGGCCGCGCTCGATAATATTCTCGGCCTCGATCACGACGTGCAGTTCCACTTGATAGAGACGAACGCCACCGTCCAGCCACCGCCGGATCAGGCCCAGCCGCTCATCGAGATGGCGCTCAAGCAGCGGCCCGACCTGCTGGCCCTCACCTATCATCAGCAGTCTGCCGTTAAGCTGGCGCGCTCGAAGCGGGAGCAGATGCTTCCCACCATCAGCGCGCTCGGCACCGTCGGCTCTGTTCCTGTTCGCAGCGACCAGTACTACACCAGCAACTGGTGGGGTGCCGTCGGCGTGAATATGAATATTCCAATCTTCAACGGGTTCCTCTACAGCGCCCAGGCCAAAGAAGCCTCGCTGCGGGCTCAGGCTGACTCCGAGCAGGCTCGTGCCTTGCGCGACCAGATCGTGCGCGACGTCCGCACGGCCTGGCTTGCTTCCACCACGGCATGGCAGCGTGTAGCGGTTGAGCAGCAGCTTGTGCAGGAAGCCGATCTGGCCTTCACTCTTGCGCAAACCCGCTATAAGCTCGGCCTCAGCTCCATTGTTGAGTTGAGCCAGGCGCAGCTCCAGCAAACCCAGGCGCAAATCGGCTACACCAACGCACGGTATCAGTACCGGCTCTCGCGTGCCACGCTGAATTACGAGACCGGGAACCAGCCGTAAGAAGGAGCGCAATCACAATGAAAAGGGCACCCCTTCCGGGATGCCCTTCGCTCTGTATCTTGATTCCGGTTTACGGAACATCAGACCCTACAGACCTGCTGTCATACTGACCGTTCGTAGCGCCCTGGCCCGCGTACTGGCTGGTCGTATGCAGGTCCACCACGTCGCCCTGAACAAGAATGCGTGCCGATACGGTATCTGTTTCCGTCTCGATTACCGTGACATACGGGCTGTTCTGTGCGCCCACAAAAACGTTGCCCGCAGGGTAGTTGTAGTTTGAGGCAATCGACCGCACCAGGGGGGCGACCATCGTGCTGGGGTCTGCCGGGTCCGGCACCTGAGCCAGTTGGATCGTCTTCAGCGGCTGGAAGCTGGTCAGGCTCACGACCGTTACCGTGCCATCGGCTTCATTCGCAACGTAAACACGGCTGCCGTCCTGCAGCACAGACAACGCGGCGGGCTCATGCCCCACCGGAATCGTCGCAATCACCTTGCCGAACGTCGCGCTGTCGTTTCCGTAAACATCCAGGCTGGTGTCGATCACGCTGATCGTGTCGTTGTCGTAGTTCGCCACCACCAGCAAATTGCCCGGCGTGTAGAAATCTGCATACACTGGCCCGGCGTTGCACGGGGTTGCGCCGTTGCACAGGTTGATTGTGCCCGTTCCGTTCAGGTACGGCGAAGCATTTACCGTGTCCAGCTGGTTCGACTGGTCGTTGATCACAGTAATGGTCCCGCTGCCCCGGTTCAGAATGAAAGTCCGGTTGCCATCCGCCGAGGTCACGCCGTACACCGGGCACACGCCCAACGGAATCCGCGACGAAATGCTGTTCGATGCCGTCTCGATGCCGTCCGCTTCGCCATCAACAGTCACCGATGAGGGGTTCGCGCAACTCCCCCATGGAATATCGCCAGCCGGGCTCAGTGAATTACCCTGGCTGATCGAATAAATCCGCTGCCCCTTCGGTATGCCCGTAAGGTTAATCACGCTCGGCGCAACATCCGTAATCTCCTCCTGCAGTGCAGGCGGACTGCCGGTCATCGCCGCTATCGCGTTGCGGCCCTCTTCCACGACGTATTCCGTGCCGGTCACTGCAAGCGCATTGATGGGTGCGGCGCCGGGCAGCAGCGTGCTGGTGGCGACATCCTTGCTCATCAGCGATCCGCTGATTTCCAGGCCACTCAGTGTTCCGTCGCAGTTCTCGCTATAAGCATTGGCTCCGCCCGGATCCAGCGCGAAGGTCAGCGGCCCGTAGCCCAGCGTTGCTTGCGCCGACACACTGTCTCCCGTAGCATCCAGAACGGTGACCACTCCCGGACTGGTGTAGCCGTCGGAAGAGGCCGGGCAGGGTGGGCTGGTTGCCGCCGCTGATGTCTGTATCAGGTCCGGCTGCGAGAAAACTGCAACGTACGCCAGCGGTTGGGAGGCAGGGCCGGTTTTAGTGACGGGATTGATAACGGGACGATACGGGTTGCCGCAGCCAGCGACACCACCCAGAACCAGCAGCCCTACGGCTGCCGGCCATTTCATGCTCTGCACTCGCAAATACCTCACTCCGCTGTGAATCCTGTTAGAAAGATGATTGTAAATCACCCGCGGCCTTCGTATCCCGACCCCGCTGGCTGAATCAGCACATGACCCACGAAAGCCAATCCCGCACCTCAGTTCTCCGCTGGCAGTCGCGCCTGCTGCTGGGTCTGGCCCTTGTGCCGGTATCTATAGCAATTGCCTTCGAGTACGTTTTCTTCGCCTCAGCGCGTCCAATCCTGCTTCAAGCGCTGGCCTTCGGAACGCTGCTTGCCTGGCTCGTCAGGATGTCCCGCGCCGCCACTCTCGGGGCATCGTTCAGCGGAGGCCTCTTTACCGCGGCCCTTTATCTGGCCACTCCGGGCTGGCGCACCGCACTCTGGCCTCTGGTCGCGCTTCTTATACTCACTTTTGCCGCTACCCGCTTTGGCCGTGCCCGCAAGGAACAGCTTGGCATCGCCGAAGCCCGCCACGGCCGCAATGCTGCGCAGGTTACGGCAAACCTGGGAGTCGCCGCACTCGCGGCCATCGCCATTCGCCCCAGCCTGACCTTCATCCCCACCTTGCCTGCAATCCTCAACAGCCAGACCCTGCGCCTGGCCCTCATAGCTGCGCTCGCTGAGGCCGCTGCGGACACGCTCTCCTCCGAACTTGGCGAGGTTCTTGGTGGAGAACCCTTCCTGCTCACCACTCTTCGCCGCGTACCCGCCGGAACCGATGGCGCTATCAGCTTCGCCGGAACCTTCGCGGGCGTCTCTGCGGCGTTGATTGTTGCGGCGGTTGCATCCTTCGCGTTCGGTTTTTCATTCGTGCAGGTAATCCAGGTCGTGACCGCTGCCGTTGCCGGCTTGTTTGTTGATAGCTGGCTCGGGGCCGTACTGGAGCGCCGCGGCTGGTTGAATAACGACGCCGTGAATTTCCTCTCCACGCTCTCGGCCGCACTGTTCGCACTCGCCCTCGCGGTGCGCTAAGAAAGCAACGCTCACCAAAGTCTCAGCCCAGTCCCAGCAGCCTCGTCAGCCGCCAGTAGCTGTAGCTCAGCACCTCGTGCGTGTTGCGGTGGAGCTGGATAGCGAAGGGAAGTGGGCGCGGCTCCTGTCGCGGCGACGTGTACACATGCAGTCCCATGCTCTCGCACATCGCATGCACACGGAAGAGATGTGTCCCGTCGCTGACCACCACGATGCTGCTCAGATGGTTCTCTCTCGCGATCGCCGCCAGTCGTCGTGCGCTCTGCTCCGTGTCCCTGCTCTCTGTCTCGGCAATAATTGCCGAGTCGGGCACGCCATGCGCCAGGAGGTAGTCGCGCCCCACTCCGCCCTCCGAGTGCACGTCAGTTGACTCGCTTCCGCCCAGCGTAATGATCAGCGGGGCCAGCTTCTCCTGGTACAACGCCAGTCCGTGATCCAGCCGGGCGCGCAGCACTGGCGACGGTCTCCCGTCATATTCCGCAGCGCCGAACACCGCAATCGCGTCCGCGGGCCTCGCCTCGTCGTGCGTCGCATAATACTGGATCTGCGACTCCACCCAGACCACCCACAGCACGGCTGCCAGCAGCAGCGACGCCGTGACAATCCACACAGCTTTATGCGACGGCTTCGTGCTATGCGACGGCGTAGCATCCTGCGCGTGCCGTAAGGAACGCAAGTTGGAACTGGGGACAATCATCGGAATTTAAAGCAAAAGTTCAGCTTTGCAATGCTAAAGCAATCTCGTGCGTGGGGATCGCTCCCTCACGCAGCACCCTCCATACGCCTTCGCCCTCAGAAAGATCAACAATCGTCGTCGGCAAAGAACGTCCGGTCGGGCCTCCATCCACAATCAGTGGGATGCGGTCTCCGATCTGGTCGCGCACACAGGCCGCGTTGGTGCACTCCGGCGTGCCCGCCAGATTGGCTGAAGTCGCCGTGATGGGCAGTCCAAAGGCCTCCACCACCGCCCGCGGAATCGCCGCATCCGGCACCCTGAGTGCCACGTTACCCGTATTGGCAGTGCTGCGCAGCGGCAGCCGCGAGCTGGCTTTTACAATCACCGTCAGCGGCCCCGGCCAGAATCGCTCGGCCAGTTTATCCAGATTTGTCCCCAGATCGCGCGAGAGCTCATACGCCTGTGTCACGTTGGCGATCAGTAGCGACAAAGGCTTATGCTTCAGCCGGCTCTTGATTTCGTAAATGCGCTCCACCGCGCGCAGATTCACCGGGTCTACGGCCAGGCCGTAAAACGTGTCCGTGGGCATGCCCACCACCCTGCCAATTCTCAGGCACGACACCACATACCGCACTCGGTCCTGTTCTGGCTCATCCGGATGAATTCGCAGAATCTCAGCTGACAAATCGTCCCCACCTGAGGAAAGAATCGCAGTGCATGCCCTGTCGGCCGGGCTGGGCGCTTAACTCTTTCTCGCGTTTGCTCGATTTCCCGGTCATTGTCCTCGCGCGTTCCCTTCAACGGTCCGCTCGCGGGACGATCAGCAGTGACAACAGGGACCGCGGAAATGACATAGAATCGCACCCATGTCCACCACGCTCCACCGCGCACACCACATACGCATTGTACAGAGTCGGCAGAATGCGCGGGTAAAGGAATTGCGCGGCGCCTTCGCGCGCGCCTCCAGAACAGCGAGCGGTTTGCTTGCCATAGAGGGTGAACACCTGTTGCAGGAGGCCGTCGCAAGCGGCCTCAAATTCCACACGGTGTTTATTCAGCAGGGCAACGAGGCCCTGTTCCAGCATCTTGAAATTCCGGAAGCCGCTGACGTTCTCGTCCTGCCGCCAGAGGTTTTCGCCAGCGCTGTCCACACAGAGTCCCCGCAGGGAATCGCAGCACTCATTCATCCGCCCGCTTTTGCTCTCGATCAGGCACTTGCCGGGCCGCGTCCACTCATCCTCATTGCTGCTGGCCTTCAGGACCCCGGCAATCTCGGCACGCTCATCCGCTCGGCCGAAGCCTTCGGCGCAACCGGATACGTCATCCTGCCCGGCACTGTAAGCCCTGACAATCAGAAGACCCTTCGCGCATCCGCCGGTTCCATCTTTCGCCTGCCCGGCGTCACCGCCTGCGAAGACCATCTCTTCCACGAGCTCGCCGCGCGCAGCATTCATACCCTCGCAAGCGTCGCCGCCCAGGGCCAGCCGCTCTCGCAGTGCGATCTTGCCGCGCCTTGCGCGATCATTGTGGGCAATGAAGGTGGCGGAATCCCGCCAGTCATCCTTAGCCGCGCTGATGCTCGCGTCACCATCCCTACGTCCGGTCAGATTGAATCTCTCAACGCCGCCATCGCCGGAAGTATCCTGCTGTATGAAGCCGCCCGTCGGCGGCAACAGTCATGAGCCTCTTCAACCCAGTCCCCGAACCCTCCGCCGCATCGCTTTCCGCGCCGCTCGCCGAGCGCATGCGCCCTCGCAGCCTCGACGAGTTTGTGGGCCAGCAGCATCTGCTCGGTTCCGGTAAACCGCTGCGCGTGCAGATCGAGCGCGACAATGCCGCGTCCATGATATTCTGGGGCCCTCCCGGCGTCGGCAAAACAACCCTTGCCAAAATCATTGCGGAAACCACCCGCGCGACCTTTATCCAGTTCTCCGCCGTACTCTCCGGCATCAAGGAGATCAAGCAGGTCATGGCCGAGGCAGAGAAGGCCGCGCAGTATGGTTTGCGCACCATCCTCTTCATCGATGAAATCCATCGCTTCAACAAAGCCCAGCAGGACGCGTTCCTGCCCTATGTCGAGCACGGCACCATCCGCCTCATCGGAGCGACGACCGAGAATCCCTCCTTTGAGATCATCTCCGCGCTGCTCTCCCGTTGCCGCGTCTATACGCTGCGTGCGCTCACTGAAGACGAAATCGTCACCCTGCTTGACCGTGCCTTGAACGATAAGGAGCGCGGGCTCGGCAGCATGGGCATCGCCGCAGAAGACGCAGCCCTGCGCCTCATTGCGTCCTACTCAAGCGGAGACGCACGCAACGCACTCAACGCGCTCGAAATTTCAGCCAAACTCGCCGACGCACACGCTGCAAAAAACATCACGACCGAGATCGCCACCGAGGCCCTCCAGCAACGCACTCTGCTCTACGACAAACAGGGCGAGGAGCACTACAACCTCATCTCGGCGTTGCATAAATCCGTCCGCAATTCCGACGTCGACGCTTCACTCTATTGGCTGGGGCGCATGCTGCAGGCGGGCGAAGACCCCATGTACGTCGCGCGCCGCGTGGTGCGCATGGCTGTCGAGGACATTGGCCTCGCCGCTCCTGAAGCGCTGAACCTTACGCTTTCCGCCCGCGACGCAATTCATTTCCTCGGTTCGCCCGAGGGCGACCTGGCGCTGGCGCAGGCCGTGGCCTATCTCGCGCTGGCGCCAAAATCCAACGCACTCTACACCGGATATAACGAAGTCCTCGCTGACATCGAGCACACGCGCGCCGAACCGGTGCCGCTACACCTGCGCAACGCGCCGACCGGATTGATGAAGGCCCTCGACTATGGCAAGGGCTATCAGTACGCGCACGACGAAGAGGGAAGGGTCGCCGACATGGAGTGCCTGCCCGAAAGCCTGAAAGACCGCCGCTACTACCACCCAACCGCCGAAGGCCGCGAGAAACTCCTTGCTCAGCGCATGGAGGAAATCCGCCGGATCAAGGACGTAAAACGCGGGGAAGCGAAACGCGGGAAGTAGCGCTTCCCTTTGAGATCTCAGTTCTTCTGAAATTCCTGCCGCCGTCCTTCTGCGCCTGACTTCCGCGCCAGCTCGATCAGCCGCGTTGTCCGCCATACCTGCTCCGGAGTCACCTCCAGATGTGCCTTCCCGAGAATCGCATCCCGCACGTTGGCGTAGATCCCGCGATAGTCCCCGGCCGCCGTCTTGATCTTCCGTACCGGCTGGCCTGGAATATGCAGCTCTCCCCACTCTGACTCCGGCTCTTCGCCAAATCCGGGATCGCTGAACTTCGCGCCCGCCCTCAGCGCGTCCTCCTGTGGATCGAGCCCCCACTTCACAAAGCTGCCCTTCGTTCCGTGCACCACAAAGCGTGGCCCTCTGGCCGCGGCTGTCAGCGTGGAGCGCAGCAGCGCTGTAACGCCGCTGAACCGGAGCATAATGTCGAACGCATCATCCGTTGCGCCGTTCTCGCGGTCAATGCGCACATCAGCCCACACCGTCTCCGGATTCCCAAACAGCGCCGTCGCCTGGTCGATCAGATGCGGTCCCAGGTCGAACAGAATCCCACCGCCGGGCACTCCACTCTCCCGCCACACATCCAGCCGTGGGGCCTCGCGGAAACGGTCGAAGTGCGATTCATACGACACTACGCGTCCCAGCTCACCCGAAGCCAGCACCTGCTTCAGCGTCACAAAGTCGCCGTCCCACCGCCGGTTCTGGTACGCCGTCACCAGCACGCCGCGTTCGCGCGCCTCGTCAATCAATTGTCGCGCCTCGTCGGACGTCAGCGTAAACGGCTTGTCGATCAGCACATTCCGCCCCGCTCGCAGGCACTGGAGCGCATTGTCAAAGTGCGAGTAGCTCGGCGTTGCTACCACCACCAGCCGGATCGATGTGTCCCGCAGCATGTCCTCAATCGAGCGGCAGACCTCCACGCCCGGATACGCCGTGGCTGCATCGTCTCCCTGCCGCTGCACAATAGCGGCCAGTTCCAGTCCCGGCGTTTCCGCAATCACAGCCGAATGAAAGATCTTTCCGGCCAACCCAAATCCAATCACGCCTACACAAAGGTCTTTCGTCATGCCTGTCCTTTCCGCTTGCCATAGTGTTGCCTGCCTTTATCGGGCACGATCATCTTGCATGAAAAAGGCCTTCCCATACTACGGGAAGGCCCAGGTCCTGACTGGAGACGCAAGCACTATGCCCCTACCAACTCCTTTGCCTTCTCGGTCGAGCCATAGTGTGTCTTCACATACTCGTCCAGAATCTTCTTGAAGTCCGCAACAATCGTGTCGCCGCGCAGCGTGGTCATCAGCCGCCCGTCCACGTAGACCGGAGCCTTGGGCTCCTCAAACGTGCCGGGCAACGAAATCCCGATATTCGCGTGCTTCGACTCGCCGGGCCCGTTCACCACGCAACCCATCACCGCCAGCTTCATCTCTTCCACGCCCGGATACTGCGCCCGCCACGCCGGCATCGAGTCGCGCAGATAGTTCTGGATCTGCTGCGCGAGCTCCTGAAAGAAGGTGCTCGTTGTGCGTCCGCATCCGGGGCACGCCGTAACCTGCGGCGTAAAGCTGCGAATGTTCAGCGACTGCAGAATCTGCTGTCCGGTCAGCACCTCTTCCGTGCGGTCGCCACCCGGCTTTGGCGTCAACGACACGCGAATCGTGTCGCCAATGCCTTTCAGCAACAGCGTAGACAGCCCTGCCGTCGAGGCCACGATACCCTTCATGCCCATTCCGGCTTCCGTCAGTCCCAGGTGAAGCGGATAATCGCACCGCGCCGCCAGCATCTCGTAAACATCAATCAGGTCGCGCACCCCGCTCACCTTGCCGCTGATGATGACCTGGTCGTGCCGCAGCCCGTAGCGCTCCGCAGCGGCCGCTGAATCGAGCGCCGACCTGCACATCGCCTCCATCATCACGTCGCGAGCGTCGCGCGGCTCAGCCAGCTTGGAGTTCTCGTCCATCAGCCGCGTCAGCAACGCCTGATCCAGTGACCCCCAGTTCACGCCAATCCGCACCGGCTTCTGGTTCTCGACTGCGACTTCAATCATGGCGCGGAAGTTATCGTCATTCTTGCGGCCCACGGACACATTGCCCGGATTGATGCGGTACTTTGCCAGCGCCCGCGCGCATTCCGGGTACTTCTTCAGCAGAAGGTGCCCGTTGTAGTGGAAGTCGCCGATGATCGGCACATTTACGCCGCGCTTCGCCAGCCCTTCCACAATGTGCGGGACAGCCTGCGCTGCCTCGTCGTTGTTCACCGTTACGCGCACCATCTCTGAGCCTGCCGCGGCCAGCGCTGCAACCTGCTCAATGGTGCTCGCCACATCGGCGGTGTCCGTATTCGTCATCGACTGCACAACAACGGGTGCGTCTGAACCAACGTGGACGTTCCCAACCTTGACCGTAACGGTCTTCCTGCGATGAATTTCCGGCATAACTTCCTCATTACCAGTTTACTAGGGAAGCTCCCGCCGCGCGACAGCCGCTATGATGGGAGCGGATACCAGAAGGGAAGTGTGGCGCCGATGATCACCGATAAGATACCCACCGACCTGCAACAGACCTGGACCACCGTCGACGACTACATCAACCGCATGCTCGTCCCGTCGGACGCTGCTCTCGATGCCGCCATTGAAGCCAGCGCCGCTGCCGGACTCCCGGCCATTGCCGTCACGCCCAGCCAGGGCAAGCTGCTGCACCTGCTCGCCCGCAGCATCGGCGCAAGAAATATTCTTGAGATCGGCACCCTCGGCGGCTATAGCACCATCTGGATGGCCCGCGCGCTGCCTGCCGGCGGCCGTATCATCA
This sequence comes from Acidobacteriaceae bacterium, assembly GCA_030039895.1. Lineage (GTDB taxonomy): Bacteria > Acidobacteriota > Terriglobia > Terriglobales > Acidobacteriaceae > Silvibacterium. Next base: position 21,649 of record JASHUR010000163.1, read on the forward strand.
CGCTCGAATTCAGCCCGAAGCACGCAACGATTGCCCTCGCCAACATCGCACGCGCCGGACTCGCCGACAAAGTTCAGCTGCGTCAGGGCCCCGCACTCGACTCGCTCCCGCGCATCGCAGCCGAGAACCCTCCGCCCTTCGACTTCGTCTTCATCGACGCCGACAAGGAGAACAACGCCGGCTACTTCCAGTGGGCGTTGCGGCTTACACACCCCGGTTCTCTCATTCTTGTCGATAACGTCATTCGCGACGGTGCCGTTGCCAATGCCTCCAGCCGCGACCCCATGGTGCAGGGAGTCCGCCGCCTCAATAAGCTTCTTTCCAAACAGCCGCGCGTCTGCGCAACTACCATCCAGACCGTCGGCAGCAAGGGCTATGACGGCTTCACGCTGGCGCTGGTGTTGAGCTAAGGAACGATTACCGCTGCCCCATCAAATTGCTCGCGATACAACCCCTCAAGCGCACGATTCACATCAGCCAGGGAGAACACCGTCGTCTTCGGCTTAATACCGATCTCCCGCGCCAGCTTCACGAACTCGCGTCCGTCTTCGCGCGTCATGTTGGCCACGCTGCGCAACTGCCGCTCGCCCCACAGCAGCGAGTCATAATCGAACTCCGGCATGCGGTCCAGATGGATCGCATTGATCGCCACCACGCCGCCCTTGCGCAGTGAGGCCAGCGCCGCCAGCACCACATCGCCGCTCGGCGCAAACGTCACTGCGCAGTCCAGCGCAGCCGGAGGCTTGTCCAGAGCATCGCCCACCCATGCCGCGCCCAGCTCCTGCGCCAGTCTGCGGTGCGACGCGCCCCGCGTCGCCACAAACACCTCGCAATTCCATGCCTTGAGCACCTCAATCGTCAGGTGCGCCGACGCGCCGAACCCGAACAGCCCTACGCGGTCGCCGCGCTGCACACCCGCTACGCGCAGGCTGCGGTAGCCGATAATCCCCGCGCACAGCAGCGGGGCCAGTTCTTCCGCCGTTGCATCCTCCGGCAGCGGAATGAGGAAGTCGGCCCGCGCCACGGCATATTCCGCATATCCTCCGTTGACGCTGTAGCCCGTGAACACCGGATGATCGCACAGGTTCTCCATGCCCTTTTTGCACAGCAGGCAGGTTCCGTCCACCCCACCCAGCCACGAGACGCCCATTCGTTTTCCTGTCAGCTCCGCGGAGATGCCCGCGCCGACCTTCTCCACGCGGCCCACAATCTGGTGCCCTGGAACCACGCTTTCGCGCAGCGGTTTCAGCTCGCCCATCGTGATGTGCAGGTCGGTGCGGCACACACCGCACGCTTCAACACGCAACAGCGCTTCGCCCGCGCCCGGCTCCGGTACAGGCCAGTCTTCAAGCGCCAGCGGAGAGTCCTTTTTAATTGCGGAAGAATGCAGAACAGCAGCTCGCATGGTTTCGCCTTCGATCTTTTGCCTTAGACGCCACACAACAGCTTCGCGGCTGCCCCTTCATCCAGAACAACTTGTTTAACTGCTTCTTGTGTCTCGGCTATCATCAATCTATGCGGGTAGAGCTGGAAGTAGACCCATGGAAATTCGCAGGCCCGTGTCTTCTGCTGGCAGGATGGCTCATTCTCATCGCGGCCATCGTTATTTTTTCTTCGCAGGGCGGCCGCGCCGTATTTGTCATCCTCGGATTACTGGTTGAGATGGTGGGCCTTGTCTTCTTTGTGCGCCATCGCGGCAGTTCCACAGGAGCGCGCAGTTGATCCCTCTTTCCGATTCCGCCTCTGTCCTTTGCGTGCTGCTCATCTTTGCGCTGCCGTTCGCTCTCGCCGGGCTTGCTCTGGCGTATGCCGGCTTCAGTAGTTCGCGCAGCGCATCGCAGATGCTGCTCGGCTCGCTCTGCATCGCCGCTGTCGCAGCCATTCTCTACTACGCCTTCGGATTCGCATGGCAGTGCTATCCCGGCGGCCCGTCTTACGCGCTTCCGCTCGGCTCCACAAACTGGGACTGGATCGGCGCGCAGAAGTTCTTCCTGCGGGGACTTGATTTTAACGGCACCGCGGACGGATTTATTGCCGGATACCAGATCTTCGCAGTCGGCATTGCCGCGCTCATTCCCTGGGGAGCCAGTGGCGGACGCTGGCGTCTTCGCGCTGCAGCCGTCTCAACCGCAGTGCTCGCCGGTTTCGTTTACCCGCTGTTTGCGCACTGGGTATGGGGAGGCGGCTGGCTCGCGCACCTCGGCGTTGCGTTCAATCTCGGCGGCGGCTTCGTTGATCCCGGCGGCGCCGCGACCATCCAGGTCATCGGCGCACTCTCCGCGCTCTCGGTGCTCTGGCTTCTGGGATCAAGCGCCGGTAAGTCCTCCACCGGTGAACCGAACGATTTCATCTCTCCGCATCAGGAAATCTTTGTGATCGCAGGCTGCATCCTTGCCTTTATCGGCTGGCTCGCGCTCAACTCGCTCGGGGCGGTTCTCAACGCCAGCCTGACCAGCGTCTCACTCGTTCCGGTGGCCATCGACACGCTGCTCTGCGCATCGGCCTCGCTGCTTGTCACATTGTTCATCTCACAAATATTCTTCGGGAAGCCGGACATTGCGCTCTGTGCCAAAGGCTGGCTTGCCGGGCTGGTTGCGAGCAGCGCAGTCGCCGCCTATGTCACGCCTTCCTCTGCGCTCTTTGTGGGCATAGTTGCCGGGGTGCTGGTGCCGCTGGCTCAGTGGTTACTCAGCGTGTTTTTCGATCTAGACGATCCCTCCGGGGCCGTTGCCGTGCACGGCGTCTCCGGCCTGTGGGGACTCTTTGCGCTTGGCCTCCTGAGCAATCTCCCCAAAGGACAGCTATTGGCCCAACTCGTCGGCATCGGAACCTTGATCGGGCTTATGCTGCCCATCATCTACGGCATCAACTGGCTGCTTGCTCATAGGGTCATCCGCTTCCGGCTCGATTCTGAAGAGCAGTCCCGTGCCACGTAGCCTTCACGGCAGTTGCGTGATCGAGAGGATATTCCCGTCCGGGTCCTTGAACCATCCAACCAGCGCGCCCCCGGGCGCGTGCCACAGCCCGTCCTCGTCCTGGTTCATTCCGCCA
>JASHUR010000164.1 GCA_030039895.1 Acidobacteriaceae bacterium
AAGATGATACCGCAGTTATAGATGAGCGGCGTGACTGCCTGTACTGCGAACTGCTTACGGGCCAGCAGCACAGCGGCAAATACTCCACCGGCAAGGAAGAAGAGCTGCGCTGGAAACAAAATCCGCGTCAGGTGGACGCACAAGGCTGCCTTGGCCGGGTCGCTCTCAAACCCGCGCAGCAGCAGGCGAACCAGCATGGGCGCGGCAAGCTCGGCCAGCACGATTGCCGAACCCAGCACCAGTCCCATTGTGGTCAGGATGACGGACATGGCACGCTCGCCCTCGGCATCGCGGCCCTCGTCGCGGTAGCGCGTCAACATGGTGACAAAGGTGATGGACGCAGCCCCGCCGATGAGGAAGTACGACAGCATGTCAGGCAACTGGAATGCCGCGTTGAAGGCGTCCGCCGCTGCGGTGCGGCCCAGCAGGTAAGCTATGTATTTGGTCTTCACCAGTCCGATCACGCGCGACGCCATCACGGAGGACATCAGCAGCAGCGTCGCGGTAAAGGCGGTATGGCTGTGCGAGGGGCGGAGCATGGTAAGTGCCCGTCGCCAGCGCGGAGTGGTGGAGGAAGAGGCCATCAAAAGTCAGGACGGTTCTTGCAGCACGGTTCAGGTTGATTTTACAGGCCGCTAACCATCGCGTTAGTTTTCACGGCAGGGCTTTTCCTAGAAGGGATCAAAGGAGAGCAATGGAAAACTTCCGGCTGAAGGTGTTCCGAACCGTTGCCGAACAACTGAACTTTCGCAAGGCCTCCGAGATGCTGCACCTCAGCCAGCCGGCGGTCAGCCAGCAGGTCCATGCGCTTGAAGTGGAGCTGGGCGCGGCCTTGTTTGACCGCAGCGGCGGCCGCGTACAGCTGACCGATGCCGGAGCTGTACTGCTCAGATATGCACGCAGGGCAGCGCGCCTGGCTGCCGAGGCGCAAAAGGCGATTGAGCGCATGCAGGGCAGCACAGGCGGCGAGCTGCGGCTGGGAGCCTCGACCACACCAGCGCAGTACATCCTGCCGCGCATGCTCGGGGCCTTCCGGAAGCAACATCCGCACACTGCCATATCGGTCATCAGCGGAAACACAGCGAAGATTGTCACGGCTTTGCTCAACGACGAGATCATGCTGGGCATCATCGAGGGTCCGGCAGCCAGCCGCGCCGTGCACAAGCAACTGTTCCTGAAAGAGAAGCTGGTGCTAATCGTGCCAAAGAAGCATCCCTGGGCGCGCACCGGCAGCATCCCGCTTGATGCGCTGGCAGGGGCGTCGCTCCTGCTGCGGGAGCGCGGCTCCGGGTCGCGGCGCGTGGTGGAGTTGGCGCTTAAGCGTGCGGGACTGAAGCTGAACCATGTGCATGTGACCATGGACCTCGACTCAACGGAGGCCATTGTCGCCGGAGTTGAAGCCGGGTTGGGCGCGGGCTTCGTCCCTGAGCGGGCGATAGCCAAGGAGCTTCGGCTGGGAACACTGGCCACCGTGCGGATTGAGGGCTTGGAAGTGCAGCGTGACCTCAACTTTATCCGCCGCGCCGGCCCCGGGCTGGAAGGCGCCGCCGCTGCGTTCGAGCAGTTTGCACTGCGTGAGGCGCAGGCGCTCAGAGGCCGATAAGGCTGGCTTATCACTCATCCTGATTTTCGCTTGGACGCAGACCTTCGTTCTCAGGAATTCTAAGAGCGATATGACGAAAAACCTGTTCTTTGTCGGCATCATTCTTGCCGCCGCCGGAATTCTCTCTCCTCCGCTCGCATTGGCTGCCGGATTAGCTTACGGGCTGCTTGTCACGCACGCCTTCCACCTCGACGCACGCCGTCTCTCGAAGTTCCTTCTGCAAGCTTCCGTGGTTTGCCTGGGCTTTGGAATGAATCTTGGCGAAGTCATCCGCATCGGGCGCTCGGGGTTTCTTTACACAGCCATCGGCATCACCTTCGCCATTACGCTAGGACTCCTTCTGGGCCGCGCGCTTACGGTTGAGAAGACACAGTCGTTTCTTATTACTGTGGGCACGGCAATCTGCGGAGGGAGCGCGATTGCGGCCGTGGCTCCCGTTACGGAGGCCAACGAGGAGCAAATGGCTGTAGCCCTGGGCACGGTCTTTGTACTTAACTCAGTCGCGCTGTTTTTGTTTCCACCCATCGGATGGCTGCTTCATTTATCGCAAACGCAGTTTGGACTGTGGGCGGCGCTGGCGATTCACGATACCAGCTCGGTTGTCGGAGCTGCTGCGAAGTATGGAACGCTTGCCCTTGCTGTGGGAACCACGGTTAAGCTGGCCCGCGCGCTGTGGATCGTTCCGGTGACGATCGGTGTGGCATCGCTGCGCAAGAGCAAGGGACGGGTGCAACTGCCCTGGTTCATCCTGTTCTTTATTCTCGCTGCGGTTATGAAGAGCTACCTGCCCGAGTTGCACTTTGTTTATCCAACGCTTGCGCACCTGGGCGAACTGGGCCTGGCCGTCACACTGTTCCTTATCGGTACGGGGATCTCGCGGCAGGCGCTCAAGCAGGTGGGCACACGGCCCATGATTCAGGGTGTGCTGCTTTGGGTGGTGGTCGGTTCGATCTCGCTCGTATGCATCATGAAGGGCTGGATTCACCTGTAATCCCCGCCTCTCGCGCACTCTGGAAGACAGTCTGAAATAGAATGGGACTTTCTTCCAGGAGTGCATATTGTGAAGCCATACTTCCTGCGTTCCGCCTGCGTAACCGCGCTCGCCATTCTCTGCCTTTCCTTCAGCTCCAGCGCGCAGCAGGGAACGGTCCACGGAC
>JASHUR010000165.1 GCA_030039895.1 Acidobacteriaceae bacterium
ATATCTGCGCATCGTCGTCGAGGGAAGTTTGAGCGCAGGAGACGAAATCCGGATCATCGAGAAACCCGATCACGGCCTTACCGTGCGGGATGTGTCCCGCATCTACACTCGCGATCGCAATGAAGTCGAGCGCCTGTTGGCGGTTCCTCATTTATCCGAGAGTTGGAGAGGATGGGCAAGAGATTTCCTGCGAAAAAGTCGGGCGAACCGGGAGGAAACGCAGGAAGCGGAAATGGAGAATGTCGAGTCAGAGGATGAATCCAACGGATAGAGCCTGGTGGTAACAGTTGCTCAGGAGCTGGACGAGGCAGTAAGCACGATTAGCAGAAAAGAATTCAATGACCTCGGACCTCGAATTCACAGCGGGCCCTCTTGAATGCGATTTCCTTCATCCCGTAGCGAGAACGCCGGTCGGGGTGATGGGCCTAAGCTTTATTCGCATCCGCAACGGAACGAACGAGTCCGGGCAGGACTGCCAGATTTTGCTTGAGCGCATAGTCGCAGGCTCCGGCTTCGACGGCCGCGGCGCGAAGATCTTCGTCGTCGTAGTCGGTGACGATCACGATTTTGGCGGAAGGATCGAACTGTCGTATCTGTCGCGTTGCCTTCAACCCATCCATGCGCGGCATGCGAACATCCATCAGCACTACATCAGGCCTATGACGGGCGTAAGCGTCAAGTGCATCGGCTCCGTCCCTGCATTCAAGCACGTTGCTTGCAAGCTCAAGAAGGGCGCGTCGCAGCAAGCGGCGAATTCCGTCATTATCTTCCACGATCAAGACTGTCATTGTGCTTCCTGGGTAAAAAAGTTCGTACCCGGCCCGAACAAGTACGAGCATACGAGAGCCTTTAGATAAACAAAATAGAGGGCTCTACACAAACGGATGTGTGGTACCACACGGTCATTCTGAGAGGGTTCTGCCGGGGCTGTTGTTCCGGACCAGCGGCGCGTGTATGCTGCTTTGCAAGCCGGCTCTTCTAATTGCAGAACCTGCTGATAGCCATCGTTTTGGGTTGATTATGGGGCTCGTCGAAATGGACACGAATATGAATCAAGACGTGCATGTTCTGATCGCAGATGATCATCCTCTGATGCGCAAGGGGCTGCGGCTCAGCATTGAAGAGGACGAGCATCTGAAGGTGGTCGGTGAAGCGTCTGACGGCGAGATGGCATTAGCAATGGTGGAAAAGCTGCATCCCGACGTGGCATTGCTCGATATCGAAATGCCGAAGCTGGACGGCTTGCGAGTGGCTCAGGAAATTGTGAAGCGGAACCTGAAGACAGGCATTATTTTCCTTACCCTTCATTCGAGCGAAGACCTCTTTCGCCGAGCGATGGAGCTTGGATGCAAGGGGTACATTCTGAAGGACAGCGCTGTGCAGGAAGTTGTCGCCGGCATTCGTGCAGTAGCTGCGGGACGGCCGTATCTCAGCTCTGCGATCACGGCTGATCTTCTACAGCGGAAGCCTGGTTCCGAAACGAAGCCGACACAGGCACTGACGGCCAATCTGACTCCCACCGAACGGCGAATTCTGCAGCTGATTGCCAATGGCAAGACGAGCAAGGAGATCGGCGCCGAGCTGTCCATCCACTACCGAACGGTGGAGAACCATCGCACAAATATCTGCCGCAAACTCGCGCTTGAGGGCGAGGGAGCCAACGCACTTTTGCGGTTTGCTCTGCAGAATAAGAACCTTCTTTAAGGCCGCCCATCCCAACGGGCAAGCCTATGTAGTACCACACAGGCCTTTGTGTAGCGTCCTCTATTTGTTTCTCTGCTCAGGTTTCGTACTCTCAACCTGGCTATTGCAAGAGTTTCCGTCCTGATGCGGTAGCCGGGTCATCCAGCCGTGGTCCACGACGCGATCATCGTTTCGTTCATCCTTTGCTCGGACAGGGTCTTGATGACAACAGCCGTATATGACGGCAAAATTCAAGGCTTATTTGGAGCATAGAGATGACTGAGAAATCATGGAAGCTGTTTCTTTCAGCGCTGGTAAGTTCGACCTTACTGGCGACCGGTGTCTCGGCGCAGACCCTGAATCCCACCCAGAATCAGACTCCGCCGCAGCAGAACTATTCACAACCCGCCACAGCGAACCAGAATGTGGCCGCACCAGCCCCTCCGCCAGTTGTCGAGCAGACACCGGAGCAGCTGCAGTCATTGGTAGCGCCGATCGCGCTGTATCCGGACGCACTGGTAGCACAGGTACTTGCCGCCGCTGTTTATCCGGAGCAGGTTGCATTTGCTGACGATTGGCTAACGCAGAACCAGAACCTCACGGGAGATGCGCTCACTCAGGCTGTCGACCAGCAGTCATGGGATCCAAGCGTAAAGGCGCTGACGCAGTTCCCGTCAGTTCTGCACAACCTGGCGAAGAATCTGTCCTGGACCAGCAGCCTGGGGCAGGCCTTCACGAATCAGCAGGCAGATGTGATGGCTGCGGTGCAAACCATGCGCGCTAGAGCCCAGGCCGCAGGGACGCTCCAGTCTTCCTCGCAAATCACAGTTGTGCAGCAGAGCCCTTCCACGATTGTGATTCAACCTGCGAACCCGCAGGTCGTTTACGTACCTCAATACAACCCAGCCATTGTCTATGGGGCGCCTGTACTCGTGCCGTTGTACGTGCCTCCGCCGATGCCTGTTGCGGTCACGGGAGTCTATTTCGGATCCGGAATTGCGATCGGCGCTGCGTTTGGCGGTGTATGGGGCGGCGGCGGTTTTGGATGGGGCTGGCATGCCTGGAATGTGAACTGGGTTGGTGGAGGTGGCGGAGCCGTTGTCTACAACAACCGAACCGTGATCAACCGGACTGTAATCAATCGCACCGTTATCAACCGTCCGGGTTATCGCCCGGGTGTAGACACGCACTATGGTCCCAATGGCGCCTACCATCCGAACGGTTATTACGGCCCGAATGGTGGATGGCACCGGACCGGTCCTGTAAACCATGCGGGAGGTGCGACGGGATCGGAAAATCGCGGATACTATGGCGCCAACGGGACCTATCATCCGGACCCTGGTTATCATCCGGGGACTGATACGCACTATGGCCCGAATGGCGGCTATCACCCCAACGGCTACTACGGCCCGGGTGGAGGCTATCATCCCGATGCTCCCGGCACGAATCCGAACCGGCAGCCCAACGGCGGTGATAACGGCAACCACGGATTGATCGGCGGCAACGGCGGCGTTCAGCACGGGGCTGCGGAAAACGGCAACCAGCGGCTGATGGCAAACAACAACGGTGAGCATGCAGGCGGTCTTGGCAGCACCCAGCGGCCAAACGAGCGCGGCGAAGAAAACCGGAACGCCGGCGCAAGGAATCGCGGGCGCGGAGGTCAGCGGCGCTCACCGAGGCAGCCACACCCGCATCGCGAAAATGGCGGCGGCGGACGCAGGCGTTAGGCCGAAACTTTAGACCATTAACGAATAAGAAAAGGAGAAACAACATGAAGAACCTACTGAAAGGTGTCGCACTCTTTGTGGTACTGACAACGGCCTTGCTGACGTTTGCGCAGGGACCCGTAGTTGATATCGGGCGGAGACATGGCAATTTGCAGGCTGCGCAGGAATATATCACCGCAGCCTACCAACGAATCGATCAGGCGCAGGCGGACAATCATGGCCAGCTGGGAGGACATGCGGCAAGAGCAAAGGAGCTCCTCACAGAGGCCGATGCGGAACTCCGCCTTGCGGCTGACGTCGCCAATCAAAGGCGCTAGAACCCGCGTGATCTTTCTGCCACAACCCATCCGGAGCGATTTGCGAACGATGGCCTTCATTTCCACCAGCGAATGCCGTGTTATCGAGAGTCTCAATTCTCATAACACGGCATTGCTGCTAGAAATTAATCACAGCCTGCCTCAGCTCAACTCTGGATCGGGCAGCGTCCCTTGCCGAATTGACATACATTTCCGTTCATGGCACAAAAAGACGGCACCGTTGCGTGTGTGGAACCACACGGGCTGCTGTGTAGCAGCCTCTATAGGTTCGCGGCAGGCATTTTGCTAACTTTTCGATGAAAGGAAATCTGTGATGAAAAATCGTATCTTTGGTCTCCTCTGTTTTGCGCTTGTCTTCACAGCATGCAGTTCGGCATGGTCCCAGCAGGCGCCCGAACAGCCGGCTCCGGCGAACGTTACGGGTAAGTGGATCCTCTACTGCAACGATCCCAACGGAACAACCTCGGCCAAATACCTTGACCTGAAACAGAACGGCAACATCATCAAGGGCCACTTCAAGGGTACCTATCAGTCGGGGAGTGTCACGGGCACGATCAACATGCGGCATCTTGTGGTCAGGACGAACACGCGCCATCCGCTGGTGTTTCGTGGACGCATTGATGGCCCAGTTGTGGATGGCGTGGTACAGGGCGCAACCTTTACCGGGACTTTTCACACTCGAGCCGGCCGCGGAACCTTCCAGGGCACGCACACACAGTAAAAGCCAATGAAAATCACCGGGCACCCGCTCGCGAACTTATCTGCCTAAAAAGGAACCTCCTGCATGTCCACGCATAGACTCTCTCGCCGCAGCTTCATTACGAATACATTCTGCGTGGCCGCCTCTGCGGTCATAGGGCTGCCCGCTCTTGATGCGTTGGCACAGACTCAATACGGCGGTCCCCAGCAGCCCCGTGGAAGAGGTCAGCTTACCGGTGGCTTTCAGCGGCAGTTTCGCGTGCCGGCCATGTCCGTGGCCGTCTCGAAGAACGGACGGTTTGTCTACGACCGTGCCGGTGGCATGGCAGATCATCAGCATATGATGCAGGCACAGCTGGATAGCCTCTTCCGCATTGCCAGCCTATCCAAGCCGATCACAGCGGTCGCCATCTTTTCTCTCATTGAGCAGGGCAAGCTCCGCCTCACAGACAAGGTCTTCGGCCCATCCGGTGTGCTTGGCTTGCAATACGGCAAGCCGCCTTTCATGCAGTACGTTGCGGATATTACCGTAGACCACTTGCTTTGCCACACGTCGGGGGGATGGCCTGCGGACGCCAGCGACCCGATGCTCCACAATAACGGATGGGACCAGGGAAAACTCATTTCGCATACGATCGCGAATGTGCCGCTCACCAGCGTACCGGGCGCGCAGTTTATCTATTCCAATTTCGGATACTGCATCCTGGGCCGCGTTATCGAGCAGATTACCGGTCAGCCGTATGCCTCCTGGGTGGAGGCTAATATTCTTGCTCCGTGCGGTATTACCACCATGCAGATCGGGGCCAACCACGAGCGGGACCGCGCGGCCAGCGAAGTCGTCTATATCGGGCAGTATTCGGAGGATCCATACAAGATCAACGTGCTTCGCATGGATTCGACCCAGGGATGGATCGCCTCCGCTACGCAACTCGTACAGTTTCTTAACCACGTTGCCGGGGCGCCCGGCATTCCCGCCATTCTGAAGCCGGAAACGGTGCGTATGATGACCACTCCTGTTTCTGTTATTCCTGCCGGAAGCCCGCTCTATGCGCGTGGCTGGATGATTGCCGAAGACGGGAGCTGGTGGCATAACGGAAGCCTGCCCGGCTCCACTTCACTTATGGTTCGCACACCGGACGGCGCCTGCTGGGCCGCACTCTGCAATACACGTACGGAGCCCCACGACGAAATGGACAGCGCCCTTATCAATATGATGGGGGACCTGGCGAGCAGCTTTTCCGGCTGAAACCTGGAAGCTCGACGCTTCGGTATCGCCGTATCTTCAAGCCATTGAGGTTGGTCTAAATTGGGTCAGTAGAGCACGGGCTATTGCAGGTGACGAAGCTGTTGACTACGTCGATCAGCACGTCGAGGCGGGCAATCGCGCGGTCGGGCTTAGCGGCGCGACGCTGACAGCTGTGTCTGGGACTGGGCGGGCAGTTGCTTGATCGGGGAAGCGGAAGCCGATCGGTCCAGCCAGCCTGCAGCCCCGATCATTTCGACCACCAGCAATATGGCCAGTACAAGCAGCCCGTGGCGGATTACGG
>JASHUR010000166.1 GCA_030039895.1 Acidobacteriaceae bacterium
AACTCAACGTCGTTCACAGATGCCTGAATGGCCGTGGTCAGGTCGGTGAGGGTGGTCACCTTCAGGCTTGCGGGCAGGGTCGCCAGCAGCTGCGGCATCAGGTTCTTGATGCTGCGCACCACGCTGATGGTGTTTGCGCCCGGCTGCCGCTGGATGTTCACAATCACGGCCGGCGTGTTGTCCATCCACGCCGCCTCAGTGCTGTTCTCCACGCCGTTTACGACATTCGCCACGTCCTTGACAAATATCGGCGAGCCGTTGCGGTAGGCGACGACGACATCTTTATATTGGTCGCTCGTCTCCAACTGGTCGTTCGCGTCAATCTGGTAGTCCTGGTACGGGCCGTCAAAGTTGCCCTTGGCCGCGTTTACGCTGGTATTAGTGAGTGCGCTGCGCACGTCTTCAAGATTCAGCCCGTACGAGGCCAGCTCGGTCGGGTTCACCTGAATCCGCACTGCGGGCTTTTGTCCGCCGCTGATGCTGACCAGGCCCACGCCGCTCAACTGCGAGATTTTGGGGGCGAGCCGCGTGTCTACAAGGTCCTCGACCTGCGGGAGCGGAAGCGTATCGGAGGTGATGGCCAGCGTAAGGACCGGCGCGTCTGCGGGGTTCGTTTTGCTGTATACCGGCGGGGTGGGCAGCACGGAAGGCAGGAAGCTCTGCGCTGCGTTGATTGCCGACTGCACCTCTTCTTCCGCCACATCAATATCGAGCGAGAGGTCGAACTGGAGCACAATCACCGATGCCCCGCCCGCGCTGGTCGAGGTCATCTGGCTCAGGCCCTGCATCTCGCCGAACTGCCGCTCCAGCGGAGCTGTAACCGTGGTTGCCACCACCGTTGGGCTTGCGCCCGGATAAAACGTGAGTACTTGAATGGTCGGGTAATCGACCTCAGGCAGCGCCGACACCGGCAGCTGCGTAAACGCAACAATGCCGACCAGCAAAATGGCGGCCATCAGCAGCGAGGTGGCTACCGGCCGCAGAATGAATGGGCGGGATGGGCTCACGGTACGTTGCTCTCACTGTTGGAAGACTGCGGCGCGGCCTTCACGATATGCACTACCGAGCCGTTCCGCAGCTTCTCAAAACTGCTGGTAGCCACCACGTCGCCGGCCTTGATGCCTGTGACCGCGGTCAGCCCTTCGTTCGACGTGCCCGTCTTCACGTCCTGCATCTTTGCAGTTTTCTCGTTCGGCTTCTTGCCGTTCGTAATCAGGAAGACGAATGCCTCCTGCCCGTTGTGCTGGATGGCCTGGGACGGGATCAGCGTCTGGTTGTTCTCGGTGTCCACCAGCAACCGCGTATTCACAAACTGGTTCGGGAACAGGACATCCTGGCGGTTGGCGAAGGTCGCGCGCAGCTTCAGCGTGCCGGTCGTGGTGTCGATCTGGTTGTCGAGCGCGGTCAGCAGCCCGGTGCCGAGCTTCTGGCTTTGACTTGCGTTCCAGGCTTCCACCGTGAGCTTATGCCCGGCGCGCGTCTGCTGGAGAACCTTCTCAAGGTCACCCTCGGCCAGGGTAAAGACCACCGTTGTTGGTTCCATCTGAGCAACCACGACAAGCGGCGTGCTGGAGGACGCCTGTACGAGGTTTCCTGGATCAATGAGCCGCAGGCCTACCTTGCCAGCAAACGGTGCCGTGATGTGGCAATAGCTCAGTTGCACCTTGTCGTACTCGAGCGCGCCCTTGTCCGCCTGCACAATGCCCTCGTCCTGCAGCACCAGCTTTTCCTGGTCATCCAGCGTCTGCCGCGCAATGGCGTTGCGGGCCCACGCCGCCTGGTAGCGGGCCAGATCCATCTTTGCCTGCGCCAGCAGGTTGGTGTCGCGCTCCAGGTTTCCTGCCGCGCTGTCGACATTGGCCTGGTACTGGCGGGGATCAATCTCCACAAGAGGCTGGCCTTTGCGGACGAACTGGCCCTCGCGATAATAGACCGCCGTGACCACGCCGGTGACCTGGTTGTAGATGGTCGCCGTCTTGATCGGCGTCACCGTGCCGATGGCGTTGAGGTAGACGCCGATGTCGCCCTGCTTGGCCGTCGCTGCCGTCAGCGTCACCGGTCCGGCAAACATTCTGCTGGCGCCGGGTCCGTGCGCTGCCTGCTGGTTGCCGCTCTTGCGCAACACCAGATAAAAGATCCCAGCAAAGATCAGAAGCAGGATCAAGATCCATAGCCACTGCCGGTGCTTCTTCCGCTGCCGGGGCGCGGCGATGCCGGCAAACGAAGGCGTTGAACGATCGGGGGGATTTGAGGTTGCTGGCGGCTTTTGTTCCATCGTTATCTTCTTGCACCGTTCCCGCTGACCTGCCCATGCAGGCTGCGTGGATCTTTGTGGATTCTTCTTCTGGCAGGCAGCCTCTTGCAGATCACCGGTCTGTTTAAGCGAGTCGATTCAATCAAGAGCCGGAGCAAGTGCCGCAGGATTTGGCTATGACACCCTCGAGGTACAGGTAAGATTTGCTTCTATGGACGATTCAGGGCCGTAAATTGTTGCACAGCGGGACTGAAGGGCTGACGAGTAGACTTTTCATCCCTGCCCCCTTCATTTTGAATCTTAATATGCCCGCTACCTTTGAGGTACTGCCCCTGCTTCAAGCGCCTCCACGGCAGCCGTGTGGCCGCGCTCCTGGGCATAGTCCAGAGGCAGTTTCCCCTGATCGCAGCGCCTGTCGGGACGGGCGCCGTTTGCAAGCAACAGACGCACCAGGTTCGCCTTGCCCGCGGCGGCCGCCTGATGCAGCGGGGTAAATCCGCCGGCCTGCACTGCATTTACATCCGCCCCGGCCTCCAGCAGCAGGAGAATTGTCTCCTCCGAGTCTCCAAGCGCAATGGCCGCATGCAGCGGCTGGTTGTGCTGTGGGTTATGTGAGTACTGGTGCGCGTGCGCCCCATGCTCCAGCAGCAGCTTTACCGCCGCAGGACCCGCGAAGGCCGCCGCCAGGTGCAGCGGGGCCCATCCATCGCCGGACACCGTCCAGACCTGCATCGCGTCCGCCGAGAGGATCTCCTTCAGCCTCGGGCAGTCCCCCAGCGCCGCCGCCTCAAATACGTCCAGCTCTCCGGCCGCAGCCCGCAGACACTCCATGATCTCTGCCTGCCGCGAATACACCGACCACATCAGGACCGAGACGCCCTGCGCATCCCGCGCTTTCGCCGCTCCGGGCTCCTCTGCGACCAGTGCGGCGATCTCCGCCTTCTGGCCCCTGCGAATCATGTTCACCAATTGCTGGCTCATGGCCTCAGTATAGAAGCAGTCTCATGCATCCATCTGCGGCTTCCGCGCGGAGTTCCTTACATACTTCCTTCGGCCGGCTGCGCCGATTTTCGCGACGCCCACCAGCGGTAGAACCGCCATCCGTAAATGCCCAGGTTCAACGCGCAAATGCTAGCGCCTACGGCCCCTACCAGCCACCACGGCAAATTGGGATAGACAATTCTGTCCAGGTAATGCAGCAAAAAGCTCCCGTGATAGGGGTGCAGACCTGCTTTCCCCTCAAAGTACTGCTCGGCCAGTGTCAGCGGACAGGGCCACGGGCCGACTTCGACGATGATTCCCCATACCAGACAGAGAATGTGGAGCGTGCTCCAGACCGGGCGGCCGCGCGTAAAGAACGCCCCGAAAATCACGGCAAGAATCCACGCAATGTGGATCCAGAGAATCGCAATGGCAATCAAATCCATGCAGCAGACACGGCACCCCGAAGAAGAACGCTCCTTATTAACTTGAGGCAAGCCCCAATGTAAGGACGAAGGAAACTATTGGCCGTCGTCCGCAAGTATCTGCCCCAGCGTCTTTTTGTATTTCTGGCCCCGCTTCTCCGTGCGCGGTTTGTCCTCGATCACCCGCTCCGTTTTTGGCTGTCCCACGCGCTCGCGCGCATTGGCCTTTACGGCTTTGACCACGGAGAAACCCTTCTTTTTCGCGCGTTTTTTGGCCATCGCTTCCCGTCCGCCTCCATTCTTCATACAATGTGATTGAGAAAGCAACCTGAGAACGCAAACCTGGGGGTAAGCCACATGGAAGAACGGGACTTTTTCGACGAGCGTCCGGAGCAGCGCAGCCACACGCTCACCTGCCCCCACTGTGGCCAATCCGCCGAGTATCAGCTTGACTGGCTCGTCCGCCGCAAAAAGAGCGGACTGCCCCGCCACGCGGATGAGCGCGACCGTGCGCGCTTCGCCAAGGCCCAGTCCTACATGGTGCGCCGCGATGACATTGTCGCCTGCAAGAACATCCGCTGCCGCAAGCGGTTTGAGGTCGCGGGAATCCAGTCGGTCGCGTTTCTGCAGTCGGCCTGAACGCCGAGCGTTAAGCCTGGCTTGGTTCTGGATCAGTGCAGCGAATAATACCCTGTCCGGGTGCGGGCCTTAAGACCCGGCCGGGACACTTTCACTTCAATCTGGTGATATTCGTTCGGTTCCCCCGGTGCAGGGTTGAAGGACAATTCATAGTAGGCGCTGGCGTCCCCCACCGCCCGCTGCATCAGGGCCGTTACGTCGTTGTTGGAGTTGAGCACCAGGCCACCGCTCTGCGCCGCAATCACCTCCAGCGACAGATTGCCGAAACTCGCCTCGTTCTTCTTGCGGACCCCTTTCAGAAAGTCCTGGTAGTAGGTCGTGTGAAGTCCGACGTCCGCTGTTCCAAGCGGATCGATCGCATACAGCGTGACCCCTGCCTGACGGAGGTCCGTCGACAGTCTCACAATCTGGTCAAAAATGATCCTCTGCTGCTTGTCGCTGATCGAGATTCGCGGCCCGGTCAGGATCGGCCAACCCGGTGACATCCACAGGATGAACTTGCGGCCCGGCAAAGGGCCCGCGAATTCAGCCAGTTGCTGCAAAGTCCGAATCGACATCTGAAGCCGCTCGGCAGCGCCGTAAAATCCCGCAGACCTCTGGATTGCGCGCAGTGAAATCGTGTACTTGTCCAGGGCCTTGGCAAGCTCATTGCCGTTTGTAGAAAAGCCCTTCAGCATCTGCGTGCCGGTGTCGGAAAAGATCGCCAGCGTCGTCGGATAGGCCAGCTTGCCGCCATTGGCCCGAAAGAACTTGGAAATCTCTATGCGCTCGTATGCGATGGTCGAGTAGAAGGTATTGACATCATCGATCACTACGATGACCCCCACCTGCACCCCACTCCCGCTGACCGCGTGGAAAGACTGGATCTGCTGCGGAGCCTTGTTGTCCAGCACGGTGAAGTCCTGCTGTGTGAGTCCCGCTACCGGAACGCCGTTCCGGCCGGTCACCACAACATCAAGATGGATAGGGTTGGCGCCAGACTGCCCGCCGGCCGGAGCCGGTTGCTGAGCGAAGACCGCTGACGCGAGCAATAGAAAAGCGGCAAAGACACACAAGGGTGCTGGAATCCGCACTCGTCCCTCCATGCAAAGCGAGCATGACCGGAACCACGGCCATTCACTGCACGCTAGACGAGTTGACTGCCTGAAAAGACTCTTAACCGACGCGCTGCTGGCTGCGCAGTTGCTGCAGGCGCTGCTCCGCCTTGCCGCGGGCGCCCTTCACCCACTCCTCAAGCTGTTCGAAGGTCGCCATTCCGCTGTGCTGCTCAACCGGCCTGGCGCCGACAAACACGATGAAGTGAGGAATCCCACGCACGAAATAGCGATTTGCAAGCTCCGGATAGCGCTCCGTATCCACCTTCATCACGATCGCTTCGCCAGCCATTTCTGCGGCTATGCGCGCCACCGCGGGCGCCGACATCATGCACGGTCTGCACCATTCAGCCCAGAAATCCACCAGCACAGGAATCCGTGCGGTCTTGACAATCTCGTCAAAAACTTCAGTGTCCACTTCAAGCGGATCAGCAAGAGGGGCCAGCATTGCCTTGCAGGCGCCACAATGCCCCACATCCGCGAGATGCGACCCCAGTACGCGATTTTTAGCGCTGCACTGCTGACACACCCGTATGACAGGCATAGGGTTTCTTACTCCTTCAAGAACTGCAATCAACGCTGTATCTGTGGAAAATGGTTCAGTTCCTCTATCTTACCCCGGAAAAACTCCCCCGCAAGAACAAAAATCGGCCCACTTTAATTGGACGAATTCGAAGATTCTTGGGTCACCGGATGGCCCGAAAGTCCCTAGATGCCGTATTTTCCGGTATACTGGGCCGTTTGCCATGAAGATCCTCGTATGTATTAAACAGGTACCCCAAAAGGACGTCCCCCTCAAGATTTCCGACGACGGCAAGTGGATTCGCGAGGACGTTTCCTATGAAGTAAACGAGCCCGATGCCTATGCTCTCGAAGAGGCGCTGCGCCAAAAAGAGAAGCATCAGGGCGAGGTGGTTGTTCTCACCGCGGGACCGGCCCGGGCTTCGCAGGTGCTGCGCGAGGCCCTTGCCAAGGGAGCCGACCGGGCGATCCATCTGGAAGACGACCGGTTTACCCGGCTGGACTCGGCCAACACGGCCCGGGCCATTGCGGCGGCCGTCCGTGAAGAGAATTTTGACCTCATCGTGACCGGGTTGCAGTCCGACGACTACGGGTGCGCCCAGACCGGCGTGCTGCTGGCCGAGATCCTGGGAATTCCGCACGCAACCATCATTATCGGAATTGAGATGACCGACGGCGGCCTGCATCTGAAGCGCGA
>JASHUR010000167.1 GCA_030039895.1 Acidobacteriaceae bacterium
GCCACCATTGTGCCGCCGGGGGTTGCGCGAATCTCAGGGTCTTTGCCTACGTTGCCGAGAAGAATGACTTTATTGACGCTTTTCGCCATGACTGTGTTGCTCCGTTGAATGTTCTGAGAAGGATAACAGGGTCTTCGGGTTGTGTGGTACAGGCTTGAGCCGCAACTCGGTTACCGTCGATTGCGCGCCGGCAATCCGCCGGTTGCGCAGCCATTTTGCTCCTCCCAGCAGAAAGGCCATCGACCCGAAGGGCAGGCAGCCCATGGCAATCAGCAGGAAGATCCAACCGGCATTGGTGTGCGGGCCCTGCGGGCCAATGCCTCCAAAGACGGTCTCGGTCAGTGCCGCTGCAAGCACACCTGCAACGAGCGTCCATATCCCGGTCTGCAGCAGTTGCCGGGTTCCGTCATCTGGCTGGGTCAAAGCCATCCCAATCCTACCTTGCCGCCGCATGCAGCATGGCGAACACCACCACACCGGTTACAGAAACGTAGAACCAGATGGGCAGCGTGTAACGCGCAATCTTCTTATGCTGCGGAAAACGGCCCGACAGCGAAAAGAAGAAAGTAATGAGCACCATCGGCAGAGCAACCGTGCACAGCACGATGTGGCTGATAAGAATGATGAAGTAGACCGTGCGCAGCGTGCCGTGCCCCTGGTAAAGCGTGTCGCCGTGCAGCGCATGGTTGACGACGTAGCTGACCAGAAAGATCGTCGAGAAGACGAATGCCGTCTTCATCGACCGGCGATGCGCCTTGATATTGCGCTGCCTGATGAAGTAGAACCCCGCCACCAGGCAGATTGCCGCCATGCCATTGGTCAGCGCATCCAGCGAAGGTAAAAAGAGCAGCCGGTTCGCGTATGCCTGAGGCGCCGCATGCACGTAAATCAGCCAGAACAAAAACAGCGTCGCCGCAACGCTCAGCGCGATAATGCCGGCGATCGCGCCTTTGCTGGTCTGAGGAGCTGTATGCGTAACCGTCATCTCATCACCTTCCCTTGGCATTGAGCATGAGCGCTGTGAGCAGCACAGGCAAATAGATCACGCTCACCTTGAGCAGATCGCGAGCGTACATCTTTGACTCCATCGTGGAACGCGCGCGCGTAATACGCCCAAAGCGGATGGTGTATCCCAGATAAACAAGCCCCAGCGCAGACGCCGTCACTGCGTAATACACACCGGCAATGTGCAGATACACCGGCAGCAGGCTGACCGGAATCATCAGCACAGCGTAGGTCAGCGCCTCCAGTACCGTTGACCAGCCGTCAGGCTGGATTACCGGCAGCATCCGGATCCCCGCGCGCGCATAGTCTTCGCGATACAGCCAGGAGATGGCCATAAAATGCGGGAACTGCCAGACAAACAGGATTCCAAACAGCGCCACTGCGGGCCACTCAATGCGCCCGCGCGCGGCGGTCCAGCCCAGCAGCGGCCCCATGGCTCCGGGGAAGGCCCCAATAAAGGTTGCCAGGCTCGTATAGCGCTTGAGCGGGGTGTAGACCGTGACATAGGTAAACGCGGTCATCAGGGTCAGCGTCCCCGTCATCACGTTCGTAGTGTGCGTAAGCCAGATCGCCCCGGCGGCTATGAAGCCGAGTCCCAGCAGAATGCCGTGCGCCAGGCCGATCCTCCCGGCCGCCATCGGGCGGTTTGCGGTACGGATCATCTTCGCATCCAGCTTGCGTTCTAGGCACTCATTCAGCGCAGCCGCTCCGGCAGAAACCATTCCGATCCCAACCAGCGCCTCAATCAACCCCGGCTGAACGCTGCTGATTCCCGATTGCATTGAGCCCAGATAGAAACCCGCCCACGCCGTGAGCATCACCATCGCAGTGACTCGTACTTTGAAAAGTTCGCGATAGTCAGCGATACGCGACGCGGTCTCACCGGCACGAGGAGCATGGATATGAGCGTGCTCGTGCGTCTCGGGTGTTCTGGCCGCGGAAGCCTTCGCAGCAGGCAGAGCATTGCTGGTAGATGCGGGCATCATTCTTCAGATGAACAATTAATGATACAGTGCTCAGGCTCTTTGCTTCTTGTAGAGCACCGGATTCAGGGTGGGATCGTTGTACATTTTCAGCTGACGGTAGATTTTGAAGCGCCTTTGACCATGGATGATCTGTTCCCACAGCCGGTCAAGGCACTGCGTCAGATCATTGCGCTGCTCTTCAAGCAGTTGCAGCCGCTCGCGGTTCCTGCGGACATGCGCCGGCACTGCGTCCTCGCGCTCTGCCTCTTCGCGAGTGTGAAAGATCTTCAGCGCGAGAATCGAGAGCCGGTCGACGATCAGCCCAGGCGTCTCAGAGTGCAGCGGGGCCACCGGCGCCGGCAGTCCACTCCCGCTAAGCTCCGCCAGCAGCGTAGCGTCAAGGCGCTCCATCAAATCATTCCGGCACTGGTTCACGCGGTCAATCAGCCGCTTGACTGACGCAATCTCGCGGTCCAGCGCGTACGGTGAGCGCGCCTCGTCCTCCAGATGCCAAAGTTCGAAGTTTGCCTGGTGCTGAACGCGCAAAAGGTCCAGTAGTTCCTCGGGCGGCTCCAATGTCATCAGATTAGGCGGCGCCAGCTTGTGCCACTCACGTATCGCCTCATCGTGCATCGAGACAATATCATGGGCGTCGAGAAGCGAGGAGAGCGAATTGCCGGCCTTCTGAACCATCTTCAAAATCCTGCACCCATGGTAACCGCATAATCGCAAAAGGCGAAGCATTCTTTTGCGCGGTATCCTTAATAAGGGAAAACGGCGGAGACAGCGCAGCGGCCTCCGCAAGTGATAGAAACCATTGAGAGGTAGAGTGCTTGCCGACTACGCCACAGTTTCCGCACCGCCGCTATAACCCGTTGCGCCGGCAATGGGTGCTCATTTCGCCGCATCGTACGCAGCGCCCCTGGCAGGGCGAGGTAAGTCCCTCCTCCGGCTTTTCCAACCTCAAGTATGACCCCACATGCTATTTGTGCCCGGGCAATCAGCGCGCAGGCGGGAATCGTACGCCCGTTTATGAAAGCGTGTACATCTTCGACAACGACTTCGCGGCGCTTCTGCCGGACTCGCCCCCGCCCGAACCTTCCACATCGCCATTGCTTACGGCCGAGCAGGAGCGCGGCCGCTGCAGAGTCATCTGTTTCCACCCGGACCACAGCCTGACCCTGCCCCGCATGCAGCTCGCAGACATCCGCCGGGTGGTCGATGCCTGGACGGAGCAATACCAGTCTCTGGGCGCCGAACCCAACCTGCGCTACGTGCAGATCTTTGAGAACCGCGGGGCCATGATGGGCGCCAGCAATCCCCACCCCCACTGCCAGATCTGGGCCACCGAACACGTCCCCGACGAGCCCGCGCAGGAAACCGAGTCGCTCAAGACCTATCGGGCCGAACACTCTAGCTGCCTGCTGTGCGACTATCTCGCCGTTGAAGCCAAAGACGGCGCGCGCATCGTCTGCCAGAACGATGATTTTCTGGTGGTGGTTCCCTGGTGGGCGGTCTGGCCGTTTGAAACCCTGGTGCTCTCACGCCGCCACATTGGCTCGCTGGCACAGTTCAACGACCGTGAAAAGACCTCCCTTGCCGATATCCTGAAGCAGGTCACTATCCGCTACGACAATCTCTTCGAAACAAGCTTTCCCTACACCATGGGCTTCCACCAGGCTCCGGTTGACGGCCAGCCACACGATGAGTGGCACTTCCACGCACATTACTATCCGCCGCTGCTGCGTTCTGCCACTGTCCGCAAATTCATGGTCGGCTTTGAAATGCTGGGCATGCCGCAACGCGATATCACGGCAGAAGGTGCCGCTGAGCGGCTGCGCGCGGTT
>JASHUR010000168.1 GCA_030039895.1 Acidobacteriaceae bacterium
CGTCGGCTCAACCAGCACGGTTTTCCCAGGCGTAATCCGGCCGTCGCGCTCCGCCGCCTCAACCATGGCAAGGCCAATGCGGTCCTTCACCGAGCTCATCGGGTTCGCGCTCTCCAGTTTTGCGACAACGGTCCCCCGGCAGCCTTTGGTCACGCGGTTCAGCTTCACCAGCGGAGTCTTGCCGATCAGTTCGGTAACATTTTCTGCAATACGCATCGTTACGATCACCTCACCCCAACAGTATGGCAGGAATCTTCGTGGTACGTGCGCGACGGGGCCCACGCAACAGAGGCTCTGATCATGCTCCGTGCTGCCATCGTCCACACCCCGGCGAGAAGCACACAATAAAGCAGTCCAGCCGAACTATGGCCCGCCAAGCAGCCGGAGCTCGCTCTCGGCGGTTTCGCGTGGAAGCGGTACATAACCCAGCGCGGAACACTCTTTCTGGCCTGAAGTCAGAATCCAGCGAAACAATTCGAGCAGTGCAGCCCTCTTGGCAGGATCATCCGTTTTGGCGGGAAGCACCAGCCAGGTGAAGGCCGCAATGGGATAGGAATATTTGCCGGGAGGGTCCGTGATGCTCGCCGGCAGCACGCCGGTGACGTTCGAAGCACGGACTGCCTGCTCCAGACTGTCAAGACTGGCGTGAATAAACTCGCCAGCGCGGTTGCGCACGGCTCCGTAGCTGAGCTCCTGCTGGATTGCATAGGCGAGCTCCACGTAGCCGATGGAATTCGGCGTCTTCTTCACGGTCTCCGCCACGCCTTCGTTGTGCACTGCGCCCACTCCAACCGGCCAGTTCAGGAGGGTGCCGCGACCGACAGTGGAAGCCCAGGCAGGGCTTGTCTTGGAAAGAAAATCGCTCCAGTGCCAGGAGGTGCCGCTGCCGTCGGCACGGTGGACCACGATGATATTGGCGTCGGGAAGGTCCACGCCTTGGTTGTACCGGCGAATCTCCGGGTCGTCCCAGCGCTTGATCCGTCCCAGGTAGATGCCGGCCAGCACCTCGGGCGTAAAGCGCAAGTCCTGCGTGACGCCTTGCAGATTGTAGATGGGCACCACGCCGCCTAGTACGGAAGCGATGCGATGGAGATGGGAAGTTGCTTCGTCGCCGGCGATCACCGCCGGCGCAACATCCGAGCCGGCAAAGTCGAGGTCGCCCGCCAACAGCTTCTCGACGCCAAGCTGCGAACCAATGGCCGAGTAGTGAATATGCACGCCGGGATGGAGATCATCGAAATCCTCAAACCATTTCCAGTAGAGCGGAGCAGGGAAGGTTGCTCCGGCTCCGATGAGAGCAGTGTGCGCCAGGGTCACAGATTGAGACTGCGTGGCGAGGGTGGAAGATCTGGCATCTTCTAACAGTTTGTTCGCCGCCTGGTTGGCAAGATCGTCCACAATACTGGTCCAGATAAGCTTGCCGGGAGTAACCAGCCACGACCACAGCGGCTCGCCATCTGAGCCGACAACCTCCAGGGAAAGATAGCCGCCATACACAGCCTGAAGATTGGAAGACGGTGTGCGGACATTGGTGGAGATGTACCCGCGCACCCAGATATGTCCTGTTCCCCGGAGAATTGCGTCAGCATCTTTGGGCGATGGCACAATATGAAAGCGATGGCTCTTTGCGAGCCTGTGAACAAGTCTCTCGCGCAATTGAGCTGCGGCCGAACCGCCGCTGAATGTTTCGACGTAAAGAGCTTTGGACTGGGCCAGAGAATCGACGCGCTGGCCTTGCGTGAGCGGGCAGCACACGAACGCAAGTATGAGCATGAGCGCAGGAAGTGTTTGCTGAACGAAGCGCAACATGTGCCGATACTTTCTGGTCATGGCTTCATACTCGCTGGCTCAGAGTTCAAGGTGCACACGGAACGACCCAACGAAAATGGGCCCGCGAGCCTGATTGTATCCGGGGTTAACGATGTATTGAACATCCGGTCCGGCATAGAGTCCCCGCCAAAGATGCGTGGTGTAGTAGCTTTCAATCAGATTTTCCCGTCCGTATCGAAGGCCGCCGTCGCCGAGCTCGATGCCGATGCCGCCGAGCGCCAGATATCTCGCATGAACGCTGCTGATTCCGTTGGAAGCGAAGGCAACCCCGGCGCGGTCGTTGTTCCTGTGCCATAAGTTACCGAGAAAACCGACACCGCCGGAAAAGGTCTGGTCGATTTCGGCGAATGACCAGGTTTCCGTCTCGCCGTTGTTCCATCCAAAGCGGCCGTAGGCCGTGATCAGGGGCGTGAGCCCTTGCTCAACATTGATCCCGAAGCCGTATTTTGTGGTGACCTGAAGAGGATGCGCCGAAAGGTCAGGCTTTGGGGTTTTTCCTTCCAGGTATTGATTGATGGCATCCTTGTAGTCGCCCATATTGGCGTGGTTGACCCATCCAAGCAGACGAATGATTCCGCTCTTTAAAACCGGACCGCGATGCAGCTCGAATTCGGCATCGGATGTGTTGGCGCGGTGCAGGTTCCACACCAGCGGCCCGCCGAGTTGAGGGCCCGGCATAAGCGCCTCCGCAAAGCGCGCGCCCCATGCAGGGCTCTGATACTCGGCCATTGCACCCCAGGTGTAACCGCGCGGATCTGCGGTGAAATCGTATGCGCCATTCTGGTCAATGGCCCAGTTCATAAACTGCAAATGGGTATCGCTGCCAACCGAGTTTGTATCGAAAAAGTCCGTGATACCGAATTTACCGGCCCGAATCTCCAGTCGGCGGTCCGGAAGCTCGGAGAATGTCGAAAGCGGGCCGCGATCGGCTTCGCTCTGCTTGTGACTCAAGGCAATCACCTGATGAATCATCAATCGAGCCAGATACGGTGTGCCCGGCAAACTGGGGTCCTTAACAGCGTCGAGATTCGTAAATCCGCCGAGTCCAAGTGCTGAACTGATGCCGAGGCCCTCCGCCTCTTCGCCGTCAACAAGAACCTCCGTCGAATGGCTGAGCTGGAGCCCGCTGAACAGCGTAATTACGCGCCCAAGAGCCTTGTTATAGCCGGGCCGGAAGCTGTTGGGCCCGGAGTATTCAGCGGAAAATGGAGGATTGGTCTGCAAAATGAAGTTCATTTGCCCGGAAAGCCAGATTCGGCCTTCGCCCAGGTGCGGAAACATAGTGGTAGGGGCAGCTGTTGGGGTCTGCGCTTCAGGATGTTGCGAGGCGGTAATATCAGGCAATTGCGCAGAGCACGGTGAGTAGGCAAACAGCAGAATGCCGAGCAGCAGGAGGCCGAGACAATGCGGCGAGCGGTGGGCAGGAATCATCATAGGCAGGCCGAAGCCCGCAAATGCGCATAGCGCCTGGGGAACAAGGTAACAAGTTCGGGGAAGACCGAGTTTGAACGTTCGATGAAAGCTCAAAACATGCGGCGAATGGGCAGCCTGATTCGGGCATGCAACCCGGTGCTTATTTATCGTCCTGTAACAAAAAAATGATTCTTACTCGGTTACTGGCGACTGGTAGGTCTGATATCGTCGCAGCCAGCGCAAGGGAGCGGTCCTAATCCGCTCCATCCATGAGGATATCTATGCCATGTGATCCCGCTGAACTACGGCACGTTCCTATTTTTGAGCTTCTTGACGACGATGAAGCAGGAGTTTTGGCGGCGCAGGTCGAGATAAGACGATTTGCGGCCCGCCAGCGCATCTTCAAAATTGGTGAACAGGCGTGTCACGGCTACATTGTGATCTCGGGAAAAGTGCGTCTGACCACGCTGGATGAAGACAAGCAAGAGGTTGTAGTGGATGAGCCGGACCACGGGGACTTTTTCGGCTTTGCGTCGATGCTGCAGCAGATCGAGCATCAGACGACAGCTATGGCGATGGAAGACAGTACCTGTCTGGAGATAGGGCGCGACGATATTGCGTCGCTTTTGACTCGCCGCCCCTTGTCGGGTCTGGACATGCTCACCATGCAGGCGCGCCAGTTCCACGGGGCGCAGAAGCTGGTGCGAAGCCGGGCCAATCGTAACCCCAACGAGGTGATCGAGGAGCAATCAACCGTAGGCGAGCGCATCGCCGATTCAGTGGCCCGCTTTGGTGGTTCATGGTTGTTCATCATCCTGTTTTCGATTGTGCTGGTGGTGTACACCGCGATCAACCTGGCGCTGAAAGGCCGCGCGTGGGACCCGTATCCTTTCATCCTGCTGAATCTGTTTCTCTCCATGCTGGCCGCGATCCAGGCTCCGGTGATCATGATGAGCCAGAACCGGCAGGACGCCAAAGACCGGGTGCGCAGCGAACTGGACTTTGATGTGAACCGTCGCGCGGAGGCGGAAATTCAATCACTCTCGCACCGGCTGAGCCAGCTTGCTGACAAGCTCGGCGACGTCGAGGAATTGATTCGGCAAAGGCAATCCAGTGCCGTTCGTGAAGCAAAACCCTGAACCGTCCGCGCTTCAACACATCCACCCGGCAACAGAAACATTGCCCGAGAGAGGAAACGATGGAAACCAGCGTACTTGCGTCGATCGGCGATCACGGCGTTCTGAATTCGCAGCTTTCTCCTGAACTCTCGGAGGTCTGGATTGATCGGGATCTGAGCTGGCTGGACTTCAACGAGCGGGTGCTGGCGGAGGCGCTGGACGAACGGACTCCGTTGCTGGAGCGGGCAAAGTTCCTCGCCATCTTTACGTCGAACCTCGACGAATTTTTTATGAAGCGTGTAGCGGTGCTGCGCGAAGGGCAGACCGAAGCGCAATGCGCCCTGTTTCGCGAGCTTCGGGAAAAATTACTGCCCATGCTGCGCAGACAGGCGCAATGCTACCGCCAGGTCCTGATTCCGGAACTCGCTGCCCGTGGCATCCACCTTCGTCGCTGGGATGAGTTGACGGACGCGCAGCGGAATGAAGCAAGCGTCTATTTCGATCAGCATGTTTCCGCGGCATTGACGCCGCTGGTTATCGACCCCGAGCACCCGTTTCCTTTTCTTTCCAACCTTTCCACCTCGCTCGCATTTCAGCTGTATGACCCTGAGCGCGACGAGCACATGGTGGCGCGGATGAAGATCCCGGTGGGCCTGAAGCAGTGGGTATCTCTCAGTGCAGACAGGATGCCGGGGCAAACATTGCTGACTCCGCTCTACGAAGTGATTCGCGGCAATGTCGAGAAGCTTTATGGCGGCATGCAAATCTCAGGAATGTCGCTGGTGCGCACCACTCGGGATGCAGAAGTGGATCTGGGCGAGGAATCTGCGGCTGAGATTCGCGCGTTGGTCAGGGAGCAGATCCGGCAGCGTCGCTATGAGCCGGTGGTGCGTCTCGAGTTCGGCCCCGGAGCGGATCCCGGAATTCGCGAAATGCTGCGCGGGCGCTTTCACCTCTCGGCGGAAGATGTCTATGACCTCGACGAAGAAGTGGATTACACCACGCTCTTCGAGATCGCGGGCCTGCCTATCGCAGAGCTGCACGATAAGCCCTGGACTCCGCTCGTGCCGCCAATTCTGGAAGAGCGCTCCATCTTCCAGGCAATCCAGGCGGGCGACATCCTGGTGCATCATCCCTATGAGAGCTTCGACGCAACGGTAGAGCACTTTATCAGCGCCGCCGCCGATGATCCCGCGACAGTAGCGATCAAAATGACGGCCTATCGCATCGGCGACGATACGCCCTTCGTGAAGTCGCTTATCCGGGCCGCGGAGCAGGGCAAACAGGTCGCCTGCGTCATGGAGATCAAGGCGCGCTTCGACGAGGAACGAAATCTACACTGGGCTGCGGAGCTGGAGCGTGTAGGAGCGCATGTCACCTTCGGTGTTAGCGGACTCAAGACGCACGCCAAGACCGCTCTGGTCGTGCGCAAAGAGAGCGGTGGCCTGCGCAGCTACATCCACATAGGCACGGGCAATTATCACGTTAAAACTGCGCGGCTCTACGCTGATCTCGGACTGCTCACCTGTGATCCTCAACTCACTCAGGACGTGGTGAACCTCTTCCACTACCTCACGGGGCATGCGCACGCTCCGGCATGCGTTTCACTTTTGGTTGCGCCTTCGACGATGCGCCCGAAGCTGCTCGACCTCATCCACCACGAGACTGAAAACCAGCGTTTGGGCAGACCGGCGCGCATCATCGCCAAGATGAATCAGCTCGAAGACCCGGACATTATCACTGCGTTGTGCGAGGCTTCCGCCGCCGGCGTTCTCATCGATCTCATCATCCGCGGATTCTGTTGCCTGCGCCCAGGCGTAACGGGCCGTACTGACACCGTTCGCGTGCGTTCCATCATCGGGCGGTTTCTCGAACATTCACGCATCTTCCACTTTGCGAACGGCAAAGAGAACCCTGCCGAGGGTGAGTTCTTCATCGGTTCAGCCGACTGGATGTACCGCAACTTGTCTAAGCGGATCGAAGTGGTCACGCCGGTGAAGTCGCAGGCTGCAAAGCAGAAGCTATGGCAGGTGCTGGAGATTTGCCTGCGCGACCGGAGACAAGCGTGGACGCTGGACGTTGAGGGGCGTTACACGCAGCTTCGTCCCGAAGGCGACGGTAATAATAAGCCCGAGAATATCGGCACCCAGGAAGCCCTGATGCACCTCGCCGCCGAAAACTACAAGAATTAATCGCGCCATGCAGCAAGGCAGAGCCGCAAAATCGCGCGCCAGGGATGGGAAGAGTACTTGACCCGAGTGCATGAGTTTATGCAGGAATGTGCGAGCAGGGCCAACGCATCGATGTTCGGTATCGACCCAGTCCGGTATGCTAAGTTCACTCGCTTGGGTCCTTCAATTCTTTGGAATGTAAACGGCGATCCAGTTCAGGTGCAACACTGGAGTCAGTATGATGGTCTTCCCGAGAATGTCTTTTAGGAGCAAATATCGTTTCTAATCGACTGCTCGCTGAAGGCCAACGAATCTTGCATATCGGTTCCATCGAGACGAATTCGCATTCCATTCACTTGATTTGCGACACCTAATCGTGTTCACGATTGAAACTCGGCCCTCTAACGTTCGCTATTGTCCTTTTTTCAGATAAGCTCTTGCCACATGACGCAACCTGTGTGATGGTCACTCTAGCGCAGTCGCGCTCCTGCATCCTGTAACGCCCTCGCAGTTGCGAGCGGAGCTGCCCGGTCGGCAAGCCTCTCGAAAAGCTCCATGCCATCGAGTAAGTGTTTCCTCGCATGCGCTCGGCGGATTGCTTCCGGTGAGCAACATGTTTTTCAGCGTAGTGCGATCGCGGGGAGCTTCGATATTATGAAGCTGCCGTCATCGTTGCTTATTATCTTGTCTTGGCAGGTCGTTCACCCGTAGGATCAAGTGGCACTTGGCTCTGAGGAGGTCCATCGCGACGAAATGGGGGAGACGAGACGGGTTCGACTGTGCGGAGGCATGCTGATTCTGATGCTTCTGCCAATCGTCGATGGCAAGTTCGCAGTTGCGCAAGATAACTACCAGATAAGTAACTACGAGATTCAAGTCTACGGCTCCCAGACTGTGACGCCGAAAACTACGATGGTTGAGTCGTTCAGCAATGTCAGCGCGGACGGCACCAAGCCACTGGCTGGATCAGTTTATTCAGCGAACGGGCTTTACCCGACCAACAATGTCCTGCACGAAACCGTTGAGATCACGCAGGGAATCAACAGCTGGTCGGAGGTTGGCTTCTATGTGTTCACAGACGTGCGCAGCGGACAGGGATGGCAGTGGGTGGGCGATCATATCCGGCAGCAGGTGCGAGCGCCGGATAGCTGGCACTGGCCAGTGGGCGCGAGTTTGTCTATCGACTTTGGCTACCAGCGTCCGCAGTTCTCAACGGATACATGGACGTTGGAGGTCAGGCCCATCGTCGATAAGCAACTCGGGCGGTGGTACTTCGCGATGAACCCCGCGTTCGAGCGGTCCTTTCATGGGCGGAGTGTCTCTCAGGGTGTTGCTTTTGCTCCCAGTGTGAAGCTGAGCTACGGCTTCAACAAGTACATCTCCGGCGGGCTCGAATATTACGGCGATTACGGAAGTCTGCGAGATATTTCCTCTTTTCATAACCAGCAACAGCAGTTCTTTCCGGCGGTCGATCTGAATGTCTCTCCGGATTGGGAGATCAATTTGGGTGTAGGAATCGGAGTGACGGCGAGTACCGATGACTGGATTTGGAAGGCAAACGTGGGTCGCCGCTTTGACTGGGCGCTCCACCGCGCGCGTAG
>JASHUR010000169.1 GCA_030039895.1 Acidobacteriaceae bacterium
TTGGGAAGTGGAACGTCATGTGGCCTCTGGGATTTCTGGCGGAGAAGCAAGAGCCGCAGGTTCTTCGCTTCGCTCAGAATGACATCGTGTGGGGGTGGGAGTCGATCATTCCCACCCCTTCACTTTGTTCAGGGCAGGCTCTACGCGCGATGAATCTGCGCGTGGGAAGGGGCACCCAGAGGTTTGTGATTATTTGAGGGATGGCCAGTCGTTGGTGAGGAAGAGGCGGATGGCGGCGATGCCGGCGGCTCCGGCGGCGAGGCAGGCGGGTGCATTGTCGCGGGTGATTCCGCCGAGGGCGAGGACGGGGATGGGACGCGCGGTTTCGGCGGCGGCGTGGAGCGCGTCGAGGCCGAGACCGGGGAGCGGCGTTTCGCCGTGGATGGTCTTCTCAAAGACAGGCGCGAAGAGGATGAGGGTGTTGGCGGTGGTGGCGTGAGGGTTGCGCTGCGATTCTTCTTTGGCGCGGAGGACTTCGTAGAGGGAGTGGCAGGCGTGGCTGATGAGGATGTCGCGTCCGGCAGAAGCGAAGAGAGCGCTGGCGTCGGATGCGGCGTTGAGTGATGTGTTCGAGGGGAGATGAATTCCGTCGGCGTGGGCTTCGAGGGCGATGGTCGCGGGGCCGTTGAGGAGGACGCGGGTGTGGGTGCCGCAAGAGCGGACGCCGGCGACGATTTCTTTGGTGAGCGAGAGCAGGTCGGCGGGGGCAAGGTCTTTCTCGCGGATCTGGATGTAGTCGATGTTGCGGGCGGCCCATTCGGCGGCGAGGGTGATGAGGGCGGCGCGGCGTGCGTCGTCGTTGGGGCCAGGGAGCAGGCTGCGGTCGGTGATGGCACAGAGGAGCATGGGTAAGTCAGCGAGTCAGCAAGTCAGCGGGTCAGCAAAGGAGACTGGTGCAGATCATTCATATAGCCTAGCCGTTTTGGGAACGAGGTTTCCTTCGTGGGAAAGTGTTGCGTTCACACAGCATTGCGCTTCTGAGGTATAAGATAGCGGTTTGGTAGGGTGGAAATGAGTACCACCCTCGGGGAATCATGGCTACTTACGACTTACTCGTGATCGGTTCGGGACCATCGGGACAGCGGGCCGCCGTGTCGGCGGTGAAGAAGGGCAGAAACGTGGCCCTGGTGGAGATGCGTAATGTGGTGGGCGGCGTGTGCATCAACACGGGCACGATTCCGAGCAAGACGATGCGGGAGGCGGTGCTGCATCTTTCGGGCTACAACTACCGCTCGATTTACGGCATGAACTACCGCGTAAAAGAGAAGATCACGATGCAGGACCTTGCCTTCCGCGTGCAGCACGTGATCAAGACCGAGATTGATGTGACGGAGGCGCAGCTGTCGCGCAACGGCGTGGACGTGATTACGGGCGTGGCGAGCTTTGTGGACGACCATCACGTGAAGGTGTGCGGCTCCAAGGGCGAGAACATGCTGGAGGCGGACAAGATTGTGATTGCGGTCGGGACGAAGCCGGCCGATTCGCCGAAGGTGCCGATCAACGGGCGGACGATCATCAACAGCGACCAGATTTTAGAACTGCAGAACCTGCCAAAGACG
Organism: Acidobacteriaceae bacterium; assembly: GCA_030039895.1. Taxonomy (GTDB): domain Bacteria; phylum Acidobacteriota; class Terriglobia; order Terriglobales; family Acidobacteriaceae; genus Silvibacterium. The sequence continues at coordinate 1,560 of JASHUR010000169.1, forward strand.
CTGATTGTGGTGGGCGGCGGCGTGATCGGCGTGGAGTACACGTGCATGTTCTCCGCGCTGGGGGTGCGGGTGACGCTGGTGGAGAAGCGTCCGAAACTGCTGGAGTTTGCGGATCAGGAGATTGTAGAGGCGCTGAGCTACCACCTGCGCGACAGCCGCGTGACGATGCGCCTGGCCGAGGAAGTGGAGAGCGTGGAAGAGCTGGCCGATGGGACGGTGGTGGCGAATCTGGAAAGTAAGAAGAAGATTTCCGGCGATGCACTGCTGTATGCGGTTGGGCGGCAGGGAAATATCAGTGAACTGAACCTGGCGGCGGCGGGGCTGGAAGCGGACAAGCGCGGAAGGATTCCAGTGGACAAGGACTTCCGGACCAAGGTGCCGCACATTTTTGCGGTGGGCGACGTGATCGGGTTCCCGAGCCTGGCTTCTGTGTCGATGGAGCAGGGGCGAATTGCTGTGGAGCGGGCGTTCGGCGATGAGTGCGTGCAGTCGAATCCGAGCTTTTATCCGTATGGGATTTACACGATTCCGGAGATTTCATTTATCGGGAAGACGGAGGAGCAGCTGACGGAAGAGGACGTTCCGTATGAAGTGGGCGTGGCGTATTACCGCGAGATTGCGCGCGGACAGATACGCGGCGACACGACGGGGCGGCTGAAGCTGATTTTCCATCGCGAGACGCGGCAGATTCTGGGCGTGCACATTATCGGCGAGGGTGCGGCGGAGCTGGTGCACATCGGCCAGGCGGTGATGACGCTGGGGGGCGCGGTGGACTACTTTATTGACAGCGTGTTCAACTATCCTACGCTGGCCGAGTGCTACAAGGCCGCAGCGTTTAACGGAATTAACCGGCTGGCGAGGTTCGACAACTAGGCGCGTGAAAGCGCCGGAGCGGTTGGCGTATGGGGAACTGCAGGCGGGAGTGAGGAGACAAGGATGGCAAAGACCGTCGGAGTAGTCATGACGGAAAAAGTTGTGGCCGGGCTGATCGATGACCATAAGGTAGTGGGAGAGCTACGGCACTTCCCGGAAAAGAAAGAGATGGATGCGGACGAGAACGGCGCGTTGATCGACATGCCGGCGGACTCGCTGTGGGAGCTGATTTGCGACTACGTTGCAGGGCTGGCTCCGAAGGGCTCGGGCGTTGAGGCGGTGGGCGTGGCGATGCCGGGAATGATTCGCAACGGAGTGGTGGAGGACTCGCCGAATTTGCCGCAATTGAAGGGCGCGAAGGCGGCGGAGTCGATACGGAATGGGTTGTCGGCGCGCGGGCTGGATTACGTCGTGATCACGCTGAATGACGCAGACGCTGTTGCCGCGGGTGTGGCCGCGACGCGCGGACAACTGGACCGGCTGGTGCGGGTGTGGACGATCGGAAACGGGATCGGGTTTGGGCGGTTTCCGAATACGGATGAGCCGTGGGAGGGCGGGCACACGGTGGTGACGCTCGATCCCAAGGAGAACTACTGCGGCTGCGGCGGGCGCGGGCACCTGGAAGGCATTATGGGACACCGGGCGATGCGGCTGCGGTTTCTTGATCTGGAGCCGCATGAGGTTTTTGAGCACGCGCGCAAGGGAGACAAGCGCTGCGCGGACTTTGTAGAGCGCTGGCATGCGGGGCTGGCGGCGGCGACAGCGACGCAGATTCACCTGGAGGGTCCGGGAAAGTTTTACTTTACCGGGCGAAATATCAACCGGCTGGATCTGGCATCGCTGAAGGACCATTTGTACCGGATGGTGAAGATGAGTCCGCTGCAGCAGTATTCGCTGGAGGTCCTGCCGGAGGACTCGTCGATTGCGGTGATCGGAGCGGGCGCGGCGGCGGTGAGCTGAGGACTTCGCAGATTCGCCTCCGGCGGCGCCTCACGAGGATATTCAGCTGTGGTGCGCGGGAGCAAATCGTTCGCCGCCGACGAGAGCGCGAAATGGCTGCCTTGTTCAGTGGCGCCTTTGGTAGACTCCGGGTGTGAATTCAGAAGAACTTTCCCGAAAGATCGAGAAGTATTTTGCGGCCGGGGCGGATGCCATAGGCGACTCCGGTGCGATGGTGGCGTTTGAAGACCTGCGCGAGGCGCTGGAAAAGGGTGAGGTGCGCGCGGCAGAACGCGACCCGGACTCGCCGATTGGCTGGCGGGTGAATGCGTGGGTGAAGCGCGGGATCCTGCTGGGGTTTCGGCTGGGGCATCTGGCTACGTCGGGGGATGGGCTGTCGTTTGTGGACAAGCACACGTATCCGGCGCGGCGGTTCAAAGCGGAAGAAGGGATTCGCGTGGTGCCGGGCGGATCGGCGGTGCGCGCGGGCGCGTATGTGGCGAAGGGCGTGGTGTGCATGCCTCCGATGTATGTGAATGTGGGCGCGTATGTGGACGAGGGCACGATGGTGGACTCGCATGCGCTGGTGGGAAGCTGCGCGCAGATTGGCAAGCGCGTGCACCTGAGCGCGGCGGCGCAGGTGGGCGGCGTGCTGGAGCCGGTGAACGCGAGTCCGGTGATTTTGGAAGACGATGTGCTGGTGGGCGGCAACTGCGGCGTGTATGAGGGCACGATTGTGCGGCGCAAGGCAGTGCTGGCGGCAGGGACGGTGCTGACGCGCGGGACTCCGGTGTACGACGTGGTGAAGGGCGAAGTGCTGCGCGCGGAGGGCGAGATGCCGCTGGTGATTCCGGAGGGCGCGGTGGTGGTTCCGGGAGCGAGAGCGGTGACGAAGGGCAAGGCTGCGGAGTGGGGACTGAGTGTGTACACTCCGGTGATTGTGAAGTACCGCGATGAGAAGACGGAGCTGAGCGCGGCGCTGGAGGATTTGCTGCGTTAGGACTGGTCGCACGGGCGGACGCGGCTTCGCCGACTTTTTCATCCGCTCGGGATGACAATCCAATTTTTTATCGCGCTCAGGATCACATCACTATAAAGCTGGCTTACGGGGCAGAGCGTGCGCGCGGTGACTCGATTGAATACGGGGTCAGACGGCGGCGATAAGCCAGCAGAGGAGGCCGGAGGCGAGGACGATGATCCAGGGCTGGACTTTGAAGGCGGTGAGCGCGGCGAAGGCGGTGAGCGCGATGGAGAAGTCGGCGGGGGAGTGGACGGAGCTGGTCCAGACGGGGCGGTAGAGCGCGGCGATGAGGACGCCGATGACGGCGGCGTTGACTCCGCGGAGCGCGGACTGCACGAGGGTCTGACGGCTCAGCGCCTGCCAGAAGGGCAGGATGGCGATGATGAGCAGCAGGCCGGGAAGAAAAAGTGCAGCGAGGGCGATGAGTCCGAAGGCGAGCGGGTGCTGCGTGGGCCTTGAGGCGGCTCCGACATAGGCGGCGAAGGAGAAGAGCGGGCCGGGGAGGGCCTGCGCGGCTCCGTAGCCGGCGAGGAAGGCCTGCGGAGAGAGCCAGCCGCGGGCGACGATGAGACCGTCGAGGAGCGGGAGGACGACGTGGCCTCCGCCGAAGACGAGCGCGCCAGCGCGGAACAGAGCGGCGAAGAGACTGCGAGCGGTGAGCGCGGCCTGCTGAAAGAAAAGACAAGCGACGAAGAGTGCGGAGAAAAGCGCAGCGGCGATGACTGCGGTGCGCCGGGTGAGTGTTGACGGAGGTTGAGCGGGGTCG
>JASHUR010000170.1 GCA_030039895.1 Acidobacteriaceae bacterium
GCCGTCGGCGCCGCCACCGACCCTGCCAGCGGCGGCCGCCAGATGCCTTCCCACTGGAGCAGCCCCGAGCACCATATCGTTTCGCCCTCCTCTGCCACGTCCACGCAGTGCCTGCACGCCGTCGGCTGCGCCGAAGCCGGCCGCTACTTCACCCGCCATCCTGAAGCCGCCGCAAAACATGAGGGCGACTACCGCCAGTGGCGCGACGTCCGGTTCCACGGCGACGAAGTCGTCTACGTCTCTCTCGGCGAAGGCTCAACCTCGCAGGGCGAGTTCTGGGAGTCCCTCAATACCGCCTCCAACGAAAAGCTCCCCGTCATCTTCGTCGTCGAAGACAACGGCTACGCCATCTCTGTCCCCGTCGAGGTCAACACCCCCGGTGGCAGCATCTCAAAGCTCGTCCACAACTTCCCCAACTTCTACTTCGCCGAGATCGACGGTACTGACATCGCCGCAAGCTTCCGCGCATTTGATGCTGCTGCCGCGCACTGCCGCGCCGGCAAAGGCCCCGCCTTCATTCACGGACACGTCATCCGCCCCTATTCACACTCGCTCTCTGACGACGACAAGCTCTACCGCCCTGAAACCGAGCGCCACACCGACGCGCTCCGCGACCCGCTCTCTAAAACGCAGATGCTTCTGCTCCGTGAGGGCATCCTCGACGCCGACGGCATCACCCGCCTTGAGAAGAAAGTCGACGAAGAGGTCCGCGTCGCCGCCGAGCACGCCCTGCACGCGCCGCTCCCGCCGCACCACAAGCGCGACATCCTCAGGCACGTCTACTCCGAGCACTACGACCCCACGCGCCCTCAGCTCCAGTCTGCGCCCGCTCCCTCATCCGGCAAGCAGGAGCGCACCATGGCCGACCTCATCAACGCATGCCTCAAGGACGAAATGCGCAGCGACCCGCGCATCGTCGTCTTCGGCGAAGACGTGGCAGACTGCTCCCGCGAACAGTACCTAGAAGAGGGCCTGGTCAAGGGCAAAGGCGGCGTCTTCAAGCTCACCGCCGGCCTGCAATCCGAGTTCGGCTCCGACCGCGTCTTCAACTCGCCCCTTGCCGAGGCCAACATCGTCGGCCGCGCCGTCGGCATGGCCGTCCGCGGACTCAAGCCCGTCGTTGAAATTCAGTTCTTCGACTACATCTGGCCCGCCATGCACCAGCTCCGCAACGAGCTGCCCCTCATGCGCTGGCGCTCCAACGGAACCTGGGCCTGCCCCGCCGTCGTCCGCGTTCCCGTCGGCGGCTATCTCACCGGAGGCGCAATCTACCATTCGCAGTCTGGCGAAAGCATCTTCACCCACACGCCCGGCATGCGCGTCGTCTTCCCCTCCAACGCGCTCGACGCTAACGGGCTGCTCCGCACCGCCATCCGCTGCGACGACCCCGTCATGTTCCTGGAGCACAAGCACCTCTACCGCGGCTTTTGGGGACGCGCCGTCTATCCCGGCCCCGACTACATGGTTCCCTTCGGCAAGGCCGCCGTCGTGCGCCCCGGCGCCGACCTAACCATCGTCACCTACGGAGCCGTCGTTCCCCGCGCCGTGCAGGCCGCCGACAAGGCCCACCGCGAGCACGGCATCGAGACGGAGATCATCGACCTCCGCACCCTCAGCCCCTATGACTTTGAGGCCATCGCCGAATCCGTCCGCAAGACCAGCAAGGTCATCGTCGCGCACGAGGACATGCTGAGCTGGGGCTACGGAGCCGAAATCGCCGCCCGCATCTCCGACGAACTCTTCCACGACCTCGACGCTCCCGTGCGCCGCGTCGCCGCCATGGACACCTTCGTCGCCTACCAGCCCGTCCTCGAAGACGTCATCCTCCCCCAGGCCGACACCGTCTACAACGCCATCCTCGACCTCAAGCAGTTTTAGATACCGCTGGATTTTGCCGTTATCCTCAGCTCCGCGACCAAGCTCCCCTCACTGCAACACCAGAAACGCCGCCCCGTACCCGCCCAGCGTCACCTGCATCTGCCCCGCCGGGCTCACCGTCTGCTCCACCGGCCCTGTTGTCGGGCTTGTACTCTTATCCAGCGTCACTTCCTGCGCGCTCGTAAACGACCCCAGCGCGCTCACATCCACCAGCACCGTCCGCGGAACCCCCGCCCCGTTATCATCATTTGGACTCGCTACGCCGTGGTCGCTCACCATCACCACCGTCTGCCCGTTCGTCTCCTTTACTGCCAGCACTTCCACATCGGCCGAATCCGTATTGGACACGCTGTACTCCGTCCCGCCCGTTGCCGCCGCAAACGTATGGCTCAGCCAGTAGTCCACCCAGTAGCTCAGTTGCAGTTGCCCCGTGCTTGAGTTGAACTCCCCGTATTGCGCGTCCCCGTCAAACGACCACTGATACAGCGCATGCGCCCCGGCCTTGCCCAGTTGCGAATACTCATACGTCCGCCACCCTGCAAAAAATGCGTCCGACCCTCGCGTGTCCGTCACAAACACCTGCCCCGGATTGCACGTGCTCATCCCGTTCGAGGCCTCGTAATCCGCATTCACATTGCTCTCCAGGATCCACACCGGCACATTCTTGAGCGCCGCATTCGTCGCCAGCTCTGAATACAGATACTTCACCCCGCTCGCAAACGTCGGAATCGTCGCCATGACCTCTGCGTCCGTCGTTGTCTGGTCGCAGGTCGAATAAAAGTGCGTTGCCAACACGTCCACCTGCGCCGTCACGCCCTGCACAAACGTCGGAATAAAGTCCTGCTCCTCCGTCCCGAAATCCGACAGCTCTACCGCCACAAACTTCAGCGTCGGGTCCACCGCCTGCATCGCCGGAACCAGCGTGTTGTACATCTGCACATACTCTTCCGGAGTCACGCCGTTGATGTTCGGCTCGTTGTAAATTCCCCACCACGTAATCGGATACGGGCTCGGCGACTTGTACAACGTCCCGTTCACCGTAAACCCGCCCGTGTTGTAGTACCGCACCAGGTCCGCCGCATACGCCGCAAACTGCGCAAACGTCGGATCGGTAAACTCCTGCGTTCCGCTCACATACATAAACGCCGGGGCCGTCGCAATCTGGAACTCCGGGCTGTGGTCTCCCACTCCCAATATCGGCTGCACCTGATTGTCCGCCATCGTGAAGTCCCAGGTGTTCGCCGCCGTCTCCGGAATCGCCTGTGACAGAATCTGCATCCGCACATGCTGTGGCTCCAGGTTCCCCAGCTGCGTCGTCGCTGTCGGATACTGCTGGAAAAATCCGTTCGTCCACTCCGCAATCTGGAACGACGTCGACATCGCCTCGTCCCACGTTCCTGCCGACGTGCTGCTCACCACCGCCGTCACGCCCACCGTCAGCGTCAGCGGCTGTGTCGCCGTCGTCGTCCCGTCCGTCATGCTCACTGTGACTGAATAGCTCCCCGGCGCCGCGCTCCCGCTCGCAAACAAAATGCTCCCCGTCGTCCCCGTACCCGGAGAATTCACCGTCGCCGTCGCGCCGGTCGGCAATCCGCTCACGCTCGCCGACAGTGACGCTGTGTCATTCATCCGCGTCACCGTCATCCCTACCTTTGCCGCTGCCTCATTCGGAAACGCCGCCACCGCCGCGCTCGCCAGCTCAAAAGAAAACCCCGGCCCGCTGGTCGTCATGGACGGGCCGCTGCTCCCGCACCCGCACACCATTCCCGCGGCCCACACGCACCCGGCTGCAATCGCAAATGGCCTCAGCCGAAACATGATTGGCGTCAGCCTACCACGCAAAATCCGCGCCGCGCCAGATGTGGCATCTGCCACTTCCCCCATTCGCCTTTCCCCGTTACCCTAATCCCATGAGCACACGCGGTCTCACCCTCACCGGAACCCTCATCCGTCTTGAGCCGCTCACCCGCGAGCACATCAAGCCGCTCGCCGCAGCCTCCGCGGCGGACGCCCCATCCACCGATGACAACCTCTACCGCTTCACCGTCGTCCCTCAAGGCATCGATGCTGCCACTGAGTACGTCAACATCGCTCTCCAGTGGCAGCGCGAAGGCACCGCCGTCCCCTTCGTTGTCGTCCGCCAGCGCGACAATGCCGTCATCGGCAGCACGCGCTACTGGAACATCGAGCGCTGGCCGTGGCCCGCCGGACACGCCCGCCACGGCAATCCCAACCCCGACGCCTGCGAAGTCGGCTACACCTGGTACGCCCGCTCCGCCATCCGCAGCGGAGCCAACTCCGAAGCCAAGTTCCTCATGTTCACCCACGCCTTTGAAATCTGGAACTCCCTCCGCGTCTGCCTCCACACCGACTCGCGCAACCTCCGCTCCCAGGCCGCCATGGAGCGCCTCGGATGCAAGCGCGAAGGCGTCCTGCGCGCCCACAAAATGGCCGCCGACTACACCTCGCGCGACTCCATCCGCTACTCCGTCGTCGCCGCCGAATGGCCCGAAACCAAACAGCACATCCTCACCCTCCTTAACCGGTAAGACACGCCACCGTGGGGTTTTTCTGGAGAAAAGCCATGGTGGCAGCTATAGTGTGGGGAAGAACTCCGAATCATTCTGCAAACTGGCCGTTTCGAACGAGGTTTCTGAATGGAAAAATTGCGAATCGTAGTGCCCGTGTACAACGATTGGCCATCGTTTCGCATTCTCCTGCGCGAGCTCGATCAGGTAGCAGCTCGCCTTCCCTGCCGCGTTTTTGTCACAGCTGTAGATGACGGCTCTACCGCAGTTCCCGATCAAACTTACAACTCATTTGTGGACACTCAGCATCTTGCGGGCGCCGAAATCCTTCACCTCGCAGGGAACGTCGGGCACCAGCGCGCCATTGCCATCGGGCTATGCGTTGCCGTGACTGACGGCGACTTCGATGCCGTTATTGTCATGGATGCGGACGGGGAAGACCCTCCACAAATGATCGAACATCTCCTCCGGAGCATTGGACAGCAGACCGACTTCTGTATCGTCGCACGGCGCAGAAAGCGCACGGAAACGGTGTTGTTCAAGCTTTCGTACCTCGTCTATAAGACAATCTTTAAGCTGACGACTGGAAAAACAGTCAACTTCGGCAATTTCTCCTTGCTGTCCCGCAGTTATGCCCGCAGGCTGGTTCTGGTTTCAGATCTGTGGAATAACCTTCCTGCCGCGATCCTGCGCTCGCGTCTCCCCGTCACCAGCGTCCCTGTCGACCGCGGGCGGCGGTACGAAGGTGCCTCCAAAATGAACTTTACTTCGCTGGTCGTGCATGGTCTCAGCGGTATCTCAGTCTATGCAGATACAATTTTCATCCGCCTTCTCCTTCTGACCATTTTCCTCTTCTTCTTTGGTTCAGTTTCAGTGGCCACGGTGCTCACGCTTCGACTCTTCTTCCCCGCGCACGCTACACCTGGATGGGCGACAACCGTCACCTTCGGTCTCGCCATCATTTTGCTCCAGGTCTTCTTCACCGCGCTCTCATCCATCCTTATGCTGCTCCACAGCCGGGTCCAGCGCCTGGTCACTCCCATCCTGGATTTCAAGCCCTATCTGGACCACCGCCAGTTGCTCTTCGGCCAGCCGTTCTCCGTTACTGTGAAACTGCCGGAATGGGAAAAAGCTCTGATCGCGGGCCCGATCTCGTGACCGGAATTGCAGAAACTCGAACGCCTTCTCGTCGTTCAAGTCAGCTGTTCACGCTCGCCCTCTCTGTGTGGACCGCTGCGCTGCTTTTCTACTTGGTTACTTTGCTGGTGTCCGCCCCTCCAAACAGTGATCAAAGCTGGTATCTCTACGCCGCGCAGCGCATGCTCGCCGGTGCCCGGCTCTATGGACCGCAGCTTGTCGAAACCAATCCGCCCCTTATCATCTGGTTCTCGGCCTTACCAGTATTCTTGGCGCGTCTGTTGCACCTTGATGCCTACATCACGCTCAAACTGATTGTCTTCCTCATGATCGGCGCCAGTACCGCGTGGACCGGGAGAATCCTGCGCGCTGCCCGCCTTGCCGAAACCTCGGTCTTTTTCTATCTCGCCTTAAGTTCAGTCGTTGGTGCCGAGTTTTTTTTGCATGGCTGTGACTTTGGCCAGCGTGAACATTTGCTGGTCATCCTTATCCTCCCCTATATTTTTTCTGCTGCCCTCAGCGATCAGCTCTGCCTTTCGTTTGCTGAGCTTTGCTCTCTCGGGCTCGCTGCCGGTGCGGCGGTCTGTTTCAAACCGCAGCATGTCATCATTCTTGCGGCGCTGGAACTCTTCCTTGCCGTCTGGAACCGTAGTCTGCGACGGCTCGCCAGCCCGGCCTTTATATGTGCTGTCTTCGCTGTTCTCGCATATATAGCCATGGTCCGGCTTGCCGCCCCGCTCTATTTCAGTGCCATGCTGCCTCTTTTAAGAAGCACTTATTGGACGTATGGACCGCGCACCACCTGGGCCATCCTTAAGAGCACGCCTTTTTTTGATTTTCTCTTTCTTGCAACGCTTATTGTCTTCATCACGCAACGCCGCAAGCTTCGCTGTGCTGCCGTTCCTGGAGCCTTTCTGGCCTCTGGCTTTGCTTCCTTCATCGCTTTCTGTATTCAGCATGGAGGCTGGGCTTACCAGGCCTATCCTCAGGACGCTTTTCTTTTCCTGGCAATCTTCTGGATCGCCGCTGGTCGTTTATCTCCCGCTCTCATCGCAAACTGGAAGCCCGATTCAGACTTTGCTGTAATCACCGCGGCATTTCTACTCCTGCTTCTTCCTCCTTTGATCATCTCCCGGCGACGCACGAATCTGTCTGTGGCCGGGGGCAAACCACACAGCGGCATGAACGTCCCTTACCCCAACACCGTCTTTGCACAATATCCGGCCAAAACTCCCGTCTACATTTTTTCAACCCTCGTAATAGACGCCTTTCCTGCGATATTCCAGAATCATCTCGTCTGGGCCAGCCGCTTTCCTTGCC
>JASHUR010000016.1 GCA_030039895.1 Acidobacteriaceae bacterium
GTAGATCCTGACGACTAATGCTTATTTCAAGCGCCGCACCGTGCGCGGCAGCGGTTTGCCCTGACTTCTCCTGTTCCAGATCAAGACCCGGCATGGCTCCCCCAAATGCGCTTTGGCTCACTGTATCACCCGGCGGCAGGAATTCGCAGCGGGAAATCGCGGCCGTTGCACCACGCATTCATTCTAGTAACAAAGCAGGGTTTGCGCGCTCTGGAAAACGAGGCCCCAAACAGGGAAATTTGTTCAACATTGTGGCACACGGTTCTCGGGCAACAAAGTGTCGCTCCCTACTGTAGCTACCATGCTTGCCAATGCTCAATACGAAAGTTAGTTGAGACGGCTCTTACTAAAGATTTCAATACTTATTTGTCTAGTAGCCGTAACCGTTGCTCTTGGAAAAGTGGAAAGATGGAGGGAAATTGCTAATGGAGCGGTTCTTGGAATATTCCTGTTTTAGAAAAGTGGTTACGGTGAAAATTGAAAATAGGGAAGACGTGAGAAGAAGTGGGCGAACAACGACATCTTCTCCTTGTTCTGCACAAGTGAGTGGAAATGGCATGTGGAAAGGCCGGGGATTTAGGTGGAAAGTGTGGTTTCGATAAAGACTGACGCAGGCGCGGCAGGTACCGGGTTTCCACCATGACAGAGTTGTCCGAAGTTTCCACGAAGCAGGCTGGCGGTGTTGAAATCAGGGATAGCGATTCTGTTGGATGATGGCGGTTAAGAGGAGGGAGCGATGGATCTGACGCGAAGAGAGTTCAGCAGGCTGGCGGGGACAGCCGCCGCGGCCAGCATGCTACCCAGAGCGAAAGCAGAAGAGAAAAAGATCGGATGGTGCATCGTAGCACTAGGCCGCATCTCTATGGATCACTTTATGCCAGGTATGCTGCAAAGCCGGACAGGACGCATCGTTGCCTTGGTGAGCGGGCACCGGCCCAAAGCTGAGCAGCAGGCAGCCATGTATGCTGTGCCGGACAACGCAATCTACAACTACGAAAACTACGACCGTATTGCCAGCAACAAGGAAATCGACGCGGTCTACATAGCCCTGCCCAACAGCATGCATGCCGAATACACAATTCGCGCCGCAAAGGCCGGCAAGCATGTGCTGTGTGAGAAGCCGATGGCAACTAGCGTGGCTGACAGCCAGGCGATGATCGACACCTGCCGCACCGCCGGGAAAAAGCTGATGATTGCCTACCGCTGCCAGTATGAGCCGGTGAACCTCAAGGCGATCTCCCTGATACATTCCGGTGCGATCGGCAGCGTGCAGGCGATTGAGAGCGCGAACGGGTTCAACATCGCCCGAGACGAATGGCGGCTGAACCGCAAGCTGGCCGGCGGCGGACCGCTGATGGACGTTGGCATCTACTCGCTCAATGCGAGCCGTTACCTGACGGGCGAAGAACCGGGCGACATTCGGGCGAACGCCTCAGTCGTCGACCACGACGGCCGCTTTACCGAGGTGGAAGAGAACGTGGGCTGGACGATGAAATTTCCGTCGGGGATTATGGCAAGCTGCAACACGACCTACGGTGGAGATATGAACGGCTTCTACCGCGTGCACGGCTCGAAGGGGATGATTGAGCTCTCTCCGGCCTTTGGGTATGAGGGGATTCACCTGCGCGCGCAGATTTGGGGACAACCGCCGATCGACATGCCCAGCCCGCAGCATGGCTACGAGCAGTTCACGGTCGAGGCAGACTACTTTGCGGACTGCATCCGCAAGAACAAGGAACCCAGAAGCGACGGCGAAGAGGGCCTGCGCGACATGAAGTACATGCAAGCGATCTACAAGGCAGCCGGGCTGACTCGCTTGTAAGGACAGCCCAAGCCCTATCGGTCCACCTGAAGCATCATGCAGTGCGAGTGCTCGACCTCGCATTGCAGCATGTCCTGGGCCAGCAGATTCCAGCCGACGAAGCCTGCAAAGTGCCCTCCGGGCGACTGTGCTGGAGTGGGCGCCAGGCCGTCGCCGGTCTCAGAGTTGTAGTCTTCGTGCATCGAGCCCCATTTGGCGATGTCGCGATTGAGCATGGCGGCGATGCTCACGGCCAGCCAATACGCCTGCTTCCGAAAGCCGTACCTGCGCAGCGCGATCCAATCGAGGTAATTGGCGTTGATCCAGATCGGGCCGCGCCAATTTGAGTATGGATTGATGATGGCCCGGTTATTGAAGTCAGGATCGTCCTTGGCCAGGCTGCGAAAGCCGTAGAGCGAGCGCATCTCGTCCGGGTTGAGCAGATGGCGCCCGATCATGCGCCGTGCTTCGCTTCGGGGCAGAACTCCCGCGAAGAGCGGCGTGAAATTCGAGTAGCTCATCCGCCTGACCCACTGGCCGTTATCACGGCGCCGGTTCCAGAACATAGCGTCCTGTGACGACCAAAGATTCTTGAGCAGCGCTTCCCGGATCGATTCCGCCTTGCTTTCGTACCTGTGCGCCGCGTTCGGGTGTCCCAGATGCTGCGCGATTACGCCCATCGCCTGATATTCGCGCATGGCGTACACCGACGCATCGACAGCAAGGATTGCACCGCGGTCTTTTGGATCGTTCGTGAGCGCGGCGTTATTGTCCGCACCGGACTGCATGGCGTTGTCCCAGAAGTAGAGCCCCCAGCGCGGATCAAACTGCGTCTGATCGCGATACTCGGCGATACGTTGCATTGCAGGCCAGATCGCCGCGATCCAGGAGTAGTCATCTAGCCGCCGGGCCGCGAGCAGCGCCCCCTGCGCAAGGAACGGTTTCATGGAAAACTTGCCGAACAGCGGGCGTGGGCCCTGCGTCGTGATGCAGCCTGCGACGTACCCCGACGCGTCGGCTGAAGACGCGAAGCTGATGGCCCAGTCGCGCAGGTACTTTGCATCCGCAGGGCCCTGATTGGCCCAGTGTGCTCCAATGAAGAAGCCGTCCCAGTCCCACATCTGCGGGTAATAGCCTGCCGGAATGAGATAGTCGTGCTTGATATATCCCTGCGCTGGCCGGATGGTCTGCGCGGCGAGACGAGCAAAGTTGGTGGAGAGAGTGGCGAGGGTTTTGGCTCCGCTCGGCTGACGGCTTGAATCCACCCCGCTCAAACCCGAGGCAAAAGCAATAACATCTACCAGCAGGAAGCCGAGTATACATGCATTAGATCTGCTTTTCCGCACGCAGACATCGTAGCGCACACAAGACGGCCTTGTGGCTACAGCCCCTTAGCTGTTCAGCGTCTCCTGCAGCTTGTTGAGGGTGCTGTTCAGGTTCTTATCCGAGCGCCGCTGCTCGTCGATTTTGCCGATGGAGTGCATGACCGTGGTGTGGTGCTTGCCGCCGAACTGTCGTCCGATCTCAGGCAGCGAGGCCTCGGTCATCTGCTTGGCCAGGTACATCGCAATCTGGCGCGGCACAACCACGGCGCGCGAGTTGTTCTTCTGCTTGAGCTCCGCGACGCGCATGCCGAACTGTTCGGCAACGGCGCGCTGGATGGCCTCAATGGTGATCTTGCGCACCTGCGTGTCAATAAACTGCTTGAGGCACTGCTGTGCGGTCGGAAGCGTGATCTCGACTCCGTTCAGGCTGGACCATGCAAAGAGCCGCGTCAGCGCGCCCTCAAGCTCGCGCACGTTGGTCCGCACGTTGGATGCAATAAAGAGCGCGACATCCGTGGGAAGAAGCACGTGCTCGCTCTCGGCCTTCTTCTGCAGAATGGCGACCTTGGTCTCAAGGTCAGGCGGCTGTATGTCGGCGATCAAACCCCACTCAAAGCGCGAGCGCAGGCGGTCTTCGACGTCGGGCAGCTCCTTGGGCGGACGGTCCGAGGCAATGACAATCTGCTTCATGTTCTCGTGGAGCGAGTTGAAGGTGTGGAAGAACTCCTCCTGCGTGCGCTCCTTCTGCGAGATGAACTGGATGTCGTC
>JASHUR010000171.1 GCA_030039895.1 Acidobacteriaceae bacterium
TTTGGTTTCTTCGGTTTTCCCCAGGTGATGGGCGTCGGCTACGAGATCATGGACCAGGCGATGCATGGGCAGTTTGCCTGGAAGTTTCTTTTTGCTTTGGCGATCTTCAAGTTGATTGCGACCACGTTGTCCTTCTCGAGCGGAACCCCGGGCGGTATGTTTGCCCCGACGATGTTTGTCGGCGCAATGCTGGGCGCTGGAGTGGGATCGTTTGAGAAGATTTTCTTTCCGCATTTGGCGGGGACGGTTGGTTCCTATGCGCTTGTGGGCATGGGGGTGCTGTTCGCCGGGTTCCTGCGAGCGCCGTTAACGTCCGTGTTCATGGTGCTTGAATTGAGCGGGAACTACTCGATTATTCTGCCGGTCATTCTGGCGAACACGATTGCATATTTGATAGGACGGGCCCTGCAGCCGGTGCCGATATTCGAGGTGTTTACCCATCAGGATGGCCTTGACCTGCCGTCGCTGGAGGAGCAACGCGAAGAGACACCGTTGCATATCGAGGACGCTGTGCAGCCGCTCAGCGTACCAGTGGTTCGGGGCGTGGATACGATCGCGCAGGTGTCTTCGGCGGTTGCCGAGGCCCGCGTGTCAGCATTCCTGATCCAGATGCCGGACACCTCGTGGTACGCAATGACGGTGGATGAACTGACAGCGGCCGGAGCGGCCCTGACTCCAGAGACGCCTGTTGAAAAGGCGGTGAAGGCGGACCGTGTGCCGATGCTCTTTCCTGATCTACCGCTGGACAGCACCCTGCCTTGTTTCCCGCGCTGGCCACTGCTGCCGGTGCTGAATCGAGCGAGCCGGGGGACGCTGGAGGGCATTATTACGCTCAATGGAGTATTGAAGCGCTATCAGTCAGTCTAATTCCTGCTTTGCCAAAAGACCTAAATCACTATAAAAAGGCCGAATGGTGTATGAATCGGCTCGCGTGAAATGCTGACACTCTATCAAAGGCTCGTGCTAGGCTGCCTGCTGCTGATCGCCGTGGTTACGGGCGTCAGTCTTCTGGTCCGAGACTCGTTTGTCGAGCTGGCAGGGCTGGATGCGTCGCGCCACAGGGCGGACGTGGCTTTGTCGTCGCTGGCGGCGGTGCGCGCCTCGCTGGCAAGAGAAGAACTGACGGCTGCACAGGCGGCAAGCGAGCCCTGGTTTCGCAGACAGTTTCCCGTATTGGCGCGCAATACGCAGAGTCTGCTTGAGGCGGCAACGATTGCTGTGAGCAATTTTGACCCGACGATTCCGGTGAGCGCGCTGGAGGCCGAACACGCCCGGATAGTGGCGCACGAGAGAGAGGACTTCAGCGCTCTGGCGGGGCAGCTGGAAGACATGAACACGGAGCTGGAACGGGTCTATGGCACGCTGAAGAGCCGTCATGACGCTGTAGCGACTGGGCTGCAGAGCCGGCAGGAATGGCTGCGGGCGCGGCTGATCAGCATTTGCGGACTCAGCATTGCTGTGGCGATGGTAATTGCCGCGCTCATGGTCTTTTTTGTTGTCACGCCGATTCGGCAGACGGCACGGGTGGCGCGGCGGATTGGCCAGAATGACTTGCAGCAGCGGGTGGAGTGGCGGCACAAGGACGACCTGGGAGCTATAGCCACGGAGCTGAATCGACTGTTGCTGAAGTTGCGGGAACTGAGCGACAGCGAAGCGGGACGGCTGCAGATGGAGCACCACCTGAGCGATGCCGTGGTGCAGTCAATGTTTGAGCCGGTGATTGTGACGGACTCAAAAGGGGGAGTGTTGAAGCTGAACCAGGCTGCGATGGAGCTGCTGGGCGCAGGGCCTGCGGACCGGATGGTTCTGGCGAATACGCCGGGCGGCGAGAGGATTCTGAGCGCGGTACGCATGGCAGTGTCAATGCAGCGGGCGACAACGGGGGAAGGCGAGGCCGCGTTGCTGCCGATTCAGATTGGGAAGGCCAAACGAAGCTACCGGGTGAGGACAACACCCATTCGAGACAGCGAGGCCAAACTGCTGGGCGCGGTGACGGTGCTGGAAGACGTGACCGAGCTGCAAGAGGTGGACCGCTTCAAGACCCGGTTCCTCTCCGTAGCGTCGCAAAAGCTGCGCGATCCACTGACTCGTCTGCGAACCGCGCTGTACGCGCTTTCCCGGGGCCATGGCGGCGAACTGCGTCCGCTGCAGGCGGAGCTGGTGACGGGCGCGGAGCAGGAAGTCGAGCAAATGACCGATCTGATGGCCGATCTGATTGAGATCGGTGAGCTGGAGACGGGCCGCAGGGAGATGAAACTTGAACGGGTCCGCCCGATTGACGCGCTGCGGGACGCAGTGACCAGGCACAGAGATTGGGCATACAAGAAGAGGATTGATCTGAACATTCGGGCATTCGAGGACCTGCCGCCGGTGGAGGCGGACCGCAGGGCGCTGCGCAACATTCTGGACAACCTGCTAACGAATGCGCTGCACTTTACACCATCGGGTGGGAGTGTGCTGGTTGAGGCTACGGAAATCAAGGACGCCGTGCAGTTCTTTGTGCGGGACACGGGGCGCGGGATTGAGCCGGAGCGACTGCCGGGAATCTTCGGTCGATTTTCAGGCGGCGCGGGCGAAGGAGACGCCGCAGGGGCGATATTGGGCACGGGTCTGGGACTTGCGCTGGTGCGACGGCTGACAGAGCTGCTGGGCGGGCAGGTATCTGTAGAGAGCAGGATGGGTCAGGGCTCTGTCTTCAGCTTCACGCTGCCGACGGCGAGCGCGGTGGAAGGACGCCACCCGGTGGAGATTGGATGATGGCAGAATTGACGGCGGCAAGATCGACTCCGGCGAGGCTGCGGATATACATTGGCGCAGCCGCGGGAGTTGGAAAGACGTACCGCATGCTGGAGCAGGCGCATCTGCTGCGGCGGCAGGGCGAGGACGTCGTTATTGGCCTGATTGAGACACATGGCCGGACCGAGACTGAGGCGAAGATCGGCGATCTGGAGATTATTCCGCAGAAGGAAATCCCATATCGGTCGGTGAAGCTGCACGAGATGGACCTGGACGCGATCCTGGCGCGGAAGCCGGGAACGGTGGTGGTGGATGAGCTGGCGCATACGAATGTTCCGGGGTCACGCAACCGGAAGCGCTATGAGGACGTGCTAGAGCTGCTGGACGCGGGGATCAATGTGATGACCGCGGTGAACATTCAGCATCTTGAGACGCTGAATGATGCGGTTGCACGCTCGGCCAGCACGCAGATTCGGGAGACGATTCCAGACAGCTTTCTGCGGCGTGCGGATGAGGTGGTGAACGTCGATGTACCGATCGACGAGCTGAGGGCGCGGTTGAAGGCGGGGAAAATTTATCCGCCAGAGAAGATTGAGCAGGCGCTGGGGAATTTCTTCCGCAAGGGGAACCTGACGATGCTGCGCGAGTTGGCGCTGCGAACTACGGCGGAGCAGGTAGGTGTCGCGGCGTCAGAGTATCGCGTGAAGCAGGGGCTGGAGCAGGCTCCGCTGCCGGAGAAGGTGATGGTTGCCCTTTCAGCACGGCCCGGGACGGTGCGACTGCTGAGGACCGGAGCGCGCATTGCGGGGCGGCTGGCTACGAACTGGTATGCGGTGCACGCGGAGACTCCCGAGACCGAGAAGCGGCACGGAGATGAAGAGAGCAAGAAGCGGCTGGAAGAGTACAAGCGCATGGCGCGGGAGTTGGGCGCGCACGTAGTGACGCTGAAGGGCAAGAACACGGCGGACACGCTGATTGACTTTGCGAAGAAAGAGAACATCTCGCATGTGGTTTTTGGACAGTCGGCACGGAACCGGCTGGACATTTTGATGCACGGGTCGATTCTGAACCGGTTCCTGAACGAGATGCGGGACACGACGGTGCAGATTGTTCCGATGACCAAGGAGAAGACGGTCAAGGAGAAGGGCTGAAAGACCCTTGGCGGAATGGTGAAGCCGCTCTTACGAGCGGCTTATCTTTTGCTTGAGTGCCGATGCGAGGTCTGGAATCGCGACGTCTTCACTGGTTGAACCGGCGCGGGTGACGAGCTCGGCCTTGCCCTCGGCAACTTTCTTGCCGACGTTGACGCGGTAGGGGATGCCGATGAGGTCGGCGTCCTTGAATTTGACTCCGGCGCGCTCCTCGCGGTCGTCGAGCAGCACGTCGAAGCCGGCGGCTTCGAGGGCTTCGGCGATTTCGGTTCCGGCCTTGAGCAGAGCCTGGTCGGCGACGTTGGTGATGGTGACGACCACATCGAAAGGCGCAATGGAGGGCGGCAGCCAGAAGCCATTGGCGTCGTTGCTTTGTTCAATCGAGGCGGTGAGGATGCGCTCGATACCGATGCCATAGCTGCCCATGATGGGCGTGACCTCTTTGCCGTTGGGGTCGAGAACGCGCGCGCCCATAATGTCGGTGTAGCGGTAGCCGAGCTTGAAGATGTGTCCGATTTCGACGGCCTTGGCGACCTTGAGCGCCGCGCTGGTCTTTAATCCGCACTGGGGGCAGGTTTCGCCTTCGGCGACATTGCGGATGTCGGCAACGAGGGTCCAGGTGAAGTCGCGGCCGGGCGTGACGTTGCGGTAGTGGTAGTCGAGTTTGTTGGCTCCAGCGACGAGGTTGTGGCGGTTTTCGAGGCCGTGGTCGAGGATGACGTTCACGCC
>JASHUR010000172.1 GCA_030039895.1 Acidobacteriaceae bacterium
TCATCCCGCTGGCGTTCTGACCCGGTCCGGTAGACCACTAGGTCCGCCCGGGCAATATCGAACGCCCTCGACTCGATCAGGTTTTTTGTACAGTGGCACAGGTCAACCATCTGAAGGTGCGAGTCCCGGCTCAGCTCCAACCCGGCCGCTATCAGCACCGAGTAGACATCGACACAAGCCGCCCGGGCAAACTCAAAGTCCAGCTCCGCCGCCTCCTGACCCTGCGTCGTGCGGGTCAACACCCATCCTCCGCAGGCCAGCAGTGCTCCGGTCAAAAATCTCACCAGCCGCTCCGGGTCGTCCGCGCTAAGCGCCGTCAGGCGCAGGCTCCAACCCTCGGAATCTTGCAATTGCTTCACACCCCATTGATCGGAGCGGAATGCATTTGGGATGAGGCTGTATCGTGGCAGGACTGGCCTGTTGCAGGCCCTCGAATCATCGCCTACGGCGCCGCTAATGTATCTTGCTCTTCCTCCGGCATTGCTCCTGCAATCAGCAGAGCCGCTCCGCCAAACAGCAGCGTGTCAAAGACGTAATTCACGCCTTCCATCAGCGCATCCGTTCCGTGCGCCATAGCCAGAATCGGCAGGTACAACCCCGCCGTCAGCACCACCATGGCCAGCCCTACGCAGCTGGAGGCCAGCCGCGACCACTTGTTCAGCAATACCGCCCCGCCCGCTACCAGCAGTACTGCTCCCACTAAATCCGCTCCAAAAAGCCGCATCGGAACCCATGCGGGCGTCAGCTTGGCCAACGGCACCCCCGGAGCATACTCCGGGTGTAGGAAGTGTTCGAAGCCAAAAAAGAGGATCGGCACGCCAAACAGGATACGACTGGCAAAGATAAGTGCTTTCCCTAATGTCGCTCGACCCCTCCTGATCATCACCCCGGCTAGTGCCAGCCCTCCCGCACCGAAGGCTGTGTCCCTCAGCATTACCGCCCATAAGATTCTGTTTCTCGGCTGCAACACGACGTTCGGCACATGGATCGTAGCTACGAACACACCAAACATCACGGCGAACAATACTGCAGTCAGGCTTACATATCGCCTCACAACCAGGCTCAGGGCACCAGCCAGCAACGCCAATCCGACAAAATATGCCCAGAACAAGTGCCCCGGCATCCACTTCGGCACAATCTGTGCAATGGCCGGGGCTGATGTCAGGTGTTCGGCGCCAAACGCCGCCAGCGGAGCAGCAAAAAGCGCCGGCCCCAGCGCAACCAGCTTGTCCAGCTTGTGCGTCCCTGCAAAGTCCCGGTGATATGTCGCGAGTCCGGCGGCAAGAAAGACGACTCCGGTGACTGAGGTCCAAAACACACTGGGTGAAAGCACGGCAGTCCTTCCTAGAGTCGGTTTGCAAGCCCGACAGCGCCTCAATTGGGCAGAATTAAGGTTGACTTGAAGAAGCCGGGGGGTTGCCTGATAGTACTTCGGAACGCAGCCCTATGCAATACAAGAATTTCGTTCGGAGGCCGATTTTGGCTTTTCAACCAACCCGTCTAGTTCCCGAATCGGGCAAAATCATTTAAGTTGCACTCATGCTCGTCGGGACAGGCATTGACGTGATCGAGGTTGACCGGATCGCAGCATCCATCGAGCGGTACGGCGACCGTTTTCTCCAGCGCGTCTTCACTCCTGAAGAAATCGCCTATTGCCGCCTCAAGCGCTACACAGCCTCGGAGAGCTTCGCCGCCCGCTTCGCTGCCAAGGAGGCCGGAGCCAAGGCCCTCGGCACGGGAATCCAACATGGGGTCATCTGGACTGAGATCGAGGTCCGCCGCCAGCCGGGCCACCGTCCCACCCTGCACTTCTCGGGTCGAGCGCTGCAAATGGCCGAACAACTGGGGGTGAAACGCATCTCTTTGTCCCTCACCCACGGCAAGCGCATGGCCATCGCATCCGTGCACCTCGAAGACTAAGAAGTCTCGGCAACCGCTGCCATGCCCGCTGTAAACGCATTTAGGCGACGCGCAGTATTAAGCAAATGCGCCACTTACAGCCTCTTTTTTCTGCACCAGGGCCCAGAGATGCAGCATCCAAGTCACAGTCGATGCATAATGCACGGCCCTGTTTGGTATGCTCAGACTGGAGAGCAAGCAGATACCTTGCTCGAATCTTCTCTAGAGGACGCGTTTGCCTAGCCAGCAGCAGGTTCAATGGTCACAGTTAAAGGTCGGGGTCCTGATTCTTGTGGCCTTGTCGGCTTTGACCGCGTTGATCTTTCTCATGTCTGGCAATACCGGCGGCTTCTTCACTGGCCGGATCACCGTCCGGTCTTACTTTGAGGATGCAGCCGGCCTCAAGGATGGGGCCCCTGTCAACCTCGACGGCGTCACAGTGGGCAGCGTCAAGTCAATCCACATCTCGCCCGAGCACAAGCTGACTCCGGTTGAAGTCATTATGAAGATCAGTAAGCGCGACCAGCCGCTCGTGAAGAGCGACGCCAGGTCAAGCCTTGAAACGATAGGCGTACTTGGAGATACAGTCGTTAACATTAATGGCAAAGATGCCACCGGCCCGCCGATTGCGGACGGCGCCATACTACAAACTACCGAGACCCCCAACCTGTCCGACGTTATCAAGTCCAGTCAGGGGACCATTGAGCAGCTCGACACAATTCTGGCCAAGGTCAACGACCTTGTCGACTCGCTCAACAGCGGCAAAGGCTCTATCGGCAAGCTGATCAATGACCCGTCCCTCTACAATAAGGCTGTCAACACCCTGAATCAGGTGCAGTCGCTGGTGAACGGCATCAGCAACGGGAAGGGCTCCATCGGCAAGCTCATCGCCGATGACACGTTGTACAACCGCGCCAACGACGCCGTTGGTCACCTTCAGCACGTCGCCGACGAAATTGATAGCGATCAGGGCACCATCGGCAAGTTCATCAAAGACCCGGCCCTGTACAACAATCTCAAGCAGTCTTCTCAGAACCTCAATGCGATCCTTGCCCAGATCAACTCCGGCAAGGGCGCGATTGGTATGATGACCCGCAACGAGGCCTTCGCACGCAAGCTCAATAGCACTGTTACGCAGCTCAACACACTGCTGGCGCAGATCAATAGCGGCCAGGGGAGCGTCGGCAAACTGATCAAGGACCCCACCCTCTATAACCATGCCGACGAGTTGATGACGAGCTCATCCGATCTCATCAAGGCCATCCGCAAGAACCCGAAGAAGTACCTCACGATTCACCTCAAGATCTTCTAATCCGTACTTCTCGAATCCGTTGCGCGGCGGCTTCTCTGCAATCAACCTCGTAATCCGGGAAGAGAGTGTCTCGCTCAGGTGTCTTCCAGCCATAGAAAGATTCGGCGCAAAGTGTGGAGATGGTTCTGACTCTGCACTTCTCGCTCTGCCCTATAGCGCAAACCCTCTCCACCTTTTACAATGCAAAGCGGGGAGTGAATCCCGATCCAGTCCCTGGCCTAAGCCTGCGCCAGGATGAAGGAAGCGCATGAAGTTGAAGAAATCCGGTCAGATTTTTCTGGCCATGGCAGTATCCCTCGGTCTGAGTTTTGGGCTTACCTCCTGCGTGAATGACTATACCGTTGCGTATCTGTACGTAACCGGCAGCTATCAAAACCAGATTGGCGCCTTTAAGATCTCCAACAACACCGGCAACCTCACCACGATTCCGGGATCACCCTTCGGCTCTGGCGGGACAAACCCGATCCGCGAAGTAGTTTCGACGAGTGGCCGCTACCTCTATATATTGAATGCCGGCACCGCCAGCGCTCCTGGCGCGAACGGAAATTTCACGTATAAATCCACCAATATCACGGTGTATTCGGTTGGTGGAGATGGCGTTCTGGCTCCCCAGCAGACCTACACCAGCCAGGGTTACGGCTCCATCCGGATGGCTCTCAGCGTAAGCGGAGGCTATCTGTATGTTCTCGATGAATACGCTCCCGCAGCAGGCAATGACAGCTCCGGCAACCCTCTGATCGCTTCCAAGACACTGGAACCGGGACTGTCCTGCCAGGACTCTTCGGGCATTTATCACCCGGTCGGCGACATAACGGTATTTTCCGTGGACAGCAACACCGGACGGCTTTCACTGGTCACGAACAGCCAGCTTCAAACACCCACAGGCGCACAGTTGACCTACTTCCCCGTCGGCTGCGAGCCCATCGACTTAAAGGTCACGGGCGGCTATGCTTATGTAGCTGACACCTACGATCCAGTGACTGGCAATAGGTACACTGTCTTCCCGTACGCCATCAATTCTTCCAGCGGGCAGCTCACCACAACTCAGAACACTGAGTTCGTCACCGGAGCCGCGAGCATCAGCGCTATTGGGAGCGATGCCGCAACCAAATATATTTACATCCTCGACCCGGTCAACAATGAGATTTGGTATTACACGGTGGGATCGCAGGGTCTCCTTCAGGCGGTCACCACCAGCCCAACCAGCAACTCGGCGACCTCCGCGGGAAATCCTATTGAGCTGACCTCTGACAGCAAATCGCAGTTTCTATATATCGCCAATGCCGGCCCGACATCAGGCATCAGCAAACCAAACAGCGATATTACCGCATACAGCATCGCATCCAATGGTGCTCTGGCCCCGACGGCTCCAGGTGAGTTCGGCACGGGATCCAGTCCGCGGTGCATTCTGGAAGATCCTTCCAATCAATACATCTATACGGCGGATTTCGACAGCAACACCGTAACCGGGCACGTGCTCGACCCAAACTCCGGTGTGCTGACAAACATGCGTAACCAGAGCACCTATCCTACGGTTGGGAATCCAACGTGGTGCGTGGCTGACTCACATACTGATTGAGGAATCGTGCGGCCATTCGCGCTCCGTGTCTTTGCATCCATCCTGACACAGGGCGCCCTGGCCGCAGACATTTGCATCATGCTTGCTGCTGCTTCCCGGTAGCTTAAACCAGCGCAAGCTTTTACAATTCAAGCGGGAGCGATCCCCAAAATCGCAACCTGTGCCATCGGCCAGGATGAAGGAAGCGCATGAAGTTGAGCAAAACGGGTCAGGTCCTCCTGGCCGCCGCAGTCTCTATCGGCATAGGACTTGGACTTACATCGTGTGGCGAGAGCAATACCATCGACTACCTCTATGTGACTGCCAACAAGCAGAACCCGGGCCAGATCAGCGTGTACCGCGTGGATCTGGAGTCGGGCGCACTCACGCAGATCCCCGACTCGCCCTACCCCTCGGGCGGTCGTAACCCCGTTGCCGAAGTCACTTCACCGAATGGGGCGAACCTTTATGTCGTGAATCACGACGACAACACCATTGTTGAATTCGCGATCGGCACGGATGCCAAGCTCTATGCGCAGCACACGTATCAAACCCCTGGCACTGAACCCGATGCGATTGCCATCAACCAGGCCGGGACGCTGTTGTTCGTAGTTGACACATACGAGGCGACTTACAGTGATGCAAATCCTGGCCCCGGCGCGCTTGTCGTATTTCCAATCCACTCAGACGGCAGCCTGGGATCGGCAATTGCAAACGGCAGCCTGCCTTATTGGCCGCTGCAGTTTGCTCCGACAACTGTGAACGTCACTGCAAACGGCAAGTTTGTGTACGCGGCAAATGCTAATACCAACAATCCCACTGCAGCGGACCAGCGGGGAACAATCTCCGCCTTCTCCGTCGGCAGCAGCGGCGCGCTAACGGCTCTCTACTCTTCATCGAGCGCTCTCCCCTATGCGGGCGTGCAGCCTTCGGCCAGCGCAAGCGATCCGACCAGCCGCTTCCTTTATGTAACCGACGCTGCCTCAAACGAGATGTATGCCTACACCATTGGCTCAACGGGCACACTGGTACCGCTAACCAATGGACCGTTTGCGACAGGCGTATATCCCGACGGAATTACGATTGATCCGAGCGGACAGTACATCTACGTGGCGAATTACAACTCAAACACGATTAGCGCATATCAAATCACGCCCTCCACGGGCGCGCCTTCGGTCTTGAGTGCCGGTACAACCTACTCCACCAAGACCGGACCAACATGCATCATAGTGGAACCGGCCTTCGGTCGCTTTGTCTACACCGCCAACTTCCTGGATTCTTCAATTACCGGCTACCAACTCAATCCCAATAACGGAACTCTGACCGGAACGGAGAATTCACCATATCCGTCTGCCGGCCAGCCCACATGTGCTGCCGCAATTCCTCACGGGAACCATCCGGGTGAGCACGTACAGGCCACCTCAGGGAATGGCTCTTAAAGCCGCAGCCAGCCACACAGAAGAATGCCCACCCTCAAAAAGGGTGGGCATTCGCTTTTGCGTCAAGATCTGAACTGATGCTCCCTCGTTAGTAAGCCAGCATCCAGTTCTGATT
This sequence comes from Acidobacteriaceae bacterium, assembly GCA_030039895.1. GTDB lineage: Bacteria > Acidobacteriota > Terriglobia > Terriglobales > Acidobacteriaceae > Silvibacterium. The sequence continues at coordinate 6,324 of JASHUR010000172.1, forward strand.
GGTGATGTTCCGATGTCGGCGCGGCGGCCAGCCAAATAAGAAGGGAACCAACCCAAGGCCGGTTCCCTTCTCAAACTCAGTTTGATCCTTTTAGAAGGACTGTCCTGCTCAACCTACCAGTCGCGTAATGCTCTTCTCGATGGTGTCCTTGGGAACATATCCCACAATCTGGTCCGCTACCTTCCCGCCCTTAAAGAAGAGCAGAGCCGGTATTCCTCGGATGCCGTAGCGTCCCGGAGTCGACTGATTGCGGTCCACATCCATCTTTGCGACCTTAATTTTGCCGTTGTACTTGGCTGCAACCTCATCCACAATGGGGCCAAGTGCCTTACATGGGCCGCACCATGCTGCCCAGAAATCGACCAGAACCGGCTGATCGGACTGCAATACCTCCTTGTCGAAGGTCGCATCGTTCACTTCAAACACCGCCTGTCCCGCCATTTATCTCCCTCACTTCCCTGCATTCACGTTCGCGATTCCACACAGTTGCCCGCGAATCCTACTCTGAACAGTCTATCGAACAAACCGCACTGGAAATCTATAAATTCGATGCGCTGGGCTTCAAAAAGTCGCAGGGCACGGTGCCCAGATCAGCGCCCAGATCGACGCCAAAGCCGCTCCCGGAGCGAGTCAAAAGCACCAATTTCAGCGTGCGACAGCACTGGAGCTTCTTCCCGACTGCAAGTTACTCTCCGGCCCAGCCAAACCACCTGCCTGGTCACTGCAAGTAGCTGAAAAGTGTGCCCTGCTGGTCGATGGCAGCAATCACCTGCGTCAGTGACGCCTGCTGCGTCTCCGCTGAACTGAGTTGGCTGGCCGCCTGCGCCGTGTTGGTCTGAATCAGCGCATCTTGCGCCGATGCAAGCTGTGTCGACTGGCTGCTGTTGTAGTTCCCGGCAGCCGTCAACCGCGTAATCGAATCATCAAGAACGACCCGCTGCTGGCTTACGTAGTTCAGAGCGGTATTGAGGTTTTCAAGGTCGGTCACGGACGAAGCAGCAGGTGTTCCGCTCGAGAAGTCCGCAATCAGATCGTTCAGCGTTCCGGGCACATCTACGTTGGCCATGTTCTGCGCTGTCAGCTTCAGCTCCAGTCCGGAGAGATCCAGATACCGGGCCAGTTCATCGCTCAGCGGCGTTGTAATGTTCATCGCTTTCACTCCCAATTCTTTGCTGTCGCGATCATTCGCTCCTCAGTTTGCAGCAGGCACTCCAACAAACCACCCGCAGGATTGCAAAATTCTCAGAATGTGCGCGAGTATTCCCCAAATTCAATCTCTTCGACGCCAATCTCCGGGCGCTCCTCGGCCAGGATGGCCGCGCGCTCCAGCACATGTTCAAGTTCGCGAACGTTGCCCGGCCAATTATGCGTAACGAGCACCTGCATCGCCTCCTCGCTGATGCTCTTCGCCGGCCCGCGTTCAGCCTGCAGCGCTAGAAAGTGGTCCACCAGCCGCGGCAGGTCTTCCTGGTGAGACTCGAGCGATGGCGTTCGGATCAGAAACACCGCCAGCCGGTAATAAAGGTCCGCGCGAAAGCTGCCCTGCGCCGCCAGTTTTCCCAGTGGACGGTGCGTCGCCGCCACAATGCGCGCATCCACCTTTACCGGCTCATTTTCGCCCACGCGTTGCAGCTCGCCGCTTTCCACAAAGCGAAGCAGCTTGGCCTGCAATGCCAGCGGCATCTCTCCAATCTCGTCCAGAAACAGCGTCCCGCCCTGCGCTGCCTCAATCCTCCCCACTCTTCCCTGCACTGCGCCGGTAAAGGCGCCGCGTGTGTGTCCGAACAGCTCGGCCTCGAGCAGCGTCTCTGGAATCGCCGCGCAGTTCAGCGCCACGAACGGCCGCGCCGAGCGCGTACTCAATCGGTGCAGAGCACGCGCCACCAGCTCCTTGCCGGTTCCCGTCGGTCCTTCAATCAGCACCGGCGTGCGGTGCGGCGCCACCAGCCGGATGCGATGGCTCACCTTCAACATGCACGGATGCTCGCCCACAAACTCCGGCAGCCGGCACGACTTGCTGAGCATATACGCCGCGCCAGCCGATCCGCGCGCCTGAGCGCTCAGCCGGCTGTTGATCTCGGCGCGTATCTTCTCCTCCTCACTGAGCGCTACCTCCATCGCCGGAGCTGGCAACGTGCGCCGCTCGATCTCGGGCGCGCTGTCGGCTGCAGCTCCGTCCGCGTCCTGACCGCGGCGCAATGCAAGCAGCACCTCGTTGCGGCGGGGACTGCGCACGGTATCGGTGCGGACCGGCGTGTCGTCTACCGTCACCAGATCAACGCCGGGATGCAGCCTCTCAAACTCGGTGACAAATTCCTGTATCTCCAGATCGGGCAGCCACGAGTCAACAATTACTGTCTCCGCAGGAGATGTCTCCAGATGCGCCAGGGCCTCGGCCCCGCCGCCCGCTTCGCGCACCTGCCACCGCAGTCCGGTTAGTGCATCACGCACGCGCTGGCGAAACGACAGGTCGGCGCTGGCCAGAATCGCGGTTCGTGCCGCGGCCTGCGCAGGTCGGTATGTTGAGGTTGCCATGCTTTTCTCCTCCGATACTTCCGTTAGGTTCAGTCCTTCTAAACGTCCCGTCTCCGCGGTGCCTGTCCGGCTCCAAAACAAGTTCCGCCAGATCATGCCCGCAGTCCAATTGCGTAGCCTTGGCCGCGCACGGTTTGAATCAATGCCGATGCCGCACCCAGCTTGCGGCGCAAATAGTTCACATATACGTCGACCACGTTTGTTCCCGCCCCGGCCGGCACCTTCCACACCTGCTCGAGCAGCGCCGCGCGAGATACTGCCCTTCCGCGGTTCAACAGAAGGTGCTCAAGGAGCGCAAACTCTTTGCCCGTCAGACTCACCAGCCGCCCTTCGCAGCTCACTGTGCGCTCTATGCGATTCACTTCAAGGCATCCCTGCCTCAATAGCAGGCTGGCCTCGGTCCGTCGGCGTAGCAGCGCCCGCACCCGAGCCCTTAATTCGACCAGCGCAAATGGCTTCAGCAGGCAGTCGTCCGCACCCAGATCCAGGCATTTCAACCGTGTTTCCATCTCCCTGCGCGCCGTAAGGATCAGAATCGGCACATTATCCGTTGCAGAGCGCATAAGCCCTAATGCCACTGTGCCGTCCATCCGTGGCAGATTCAGGTCGAGGATTGCAAAATCCGGTGCGTCTCGAAGAAACTCATCCACTGCTGCCTGGCCGTCCGCGGCCAGACGGACCTCGTGGCCGTCGGCCTCAAGTCCCCGCTTCAAATACATCCCCAGTGCCTCGTTGTCTTCCGCTACCAGAAAACGCATCAACCCCTCGCACCTCTCTGCGGCAGGCATGCTTCCGTGCCGCACTTCGGATATGCAGCAACCATCTCCTGTTGCGAATCAGTACACAAGAACGAAGCGAGAGAAATGTCCAGGTCCGGCGCTGGAATGGAACGGGAAGCTGGCTATGTTTCAAATCGGGACAGGCGAAACATTCGCGTTAAAATTCCTTGCTGACGATTCGCCTTTTATTCGCTATACTGCCCCCATGGCTATCACCCGCAGGCAAAAAGAGGTACTCGACTTCATCGCGAGCTTCACTCAGCGCAACGGTTACTCGCCCTCTTATGAGGAGATCGCCCACGGTCTCGGCCTTCGCTCTCTTGCCACTGTCCACAAACACATCACCAACCTCCACAACAAAGGAATGCTCCAGCGCGCCCACAACCGCAGCCGTTCCATTGACGTCCTTCCGCCCAAAGCCAAGGCCAAACCCGGCGAGCGCCTGCCTCTTGCAGGACGCATCGCGGCCGGCCTCCCCATTGAAGCCGTCGAAACGTCTGAAAGCATCTCCCTCGGCGACATCGTCGGCAACCGTGATGTCTTCGCACTTCAGGTGCGGGGCGAGTCCATGCGCGACGAGCATATCGTGGACGGGGATTATGTCTTTGTTGAGCGCACCCCCACCGCACACGAGGGCGATATTGTCGTCGCGCTGGTCCGCGGCGCGGAGACGACCCTTAAGCGTTATTACCTTGAGGGCGCAACCGTCCGCCTCCAGCCCTCAAATGCGGAAATGGACCCGATCTACGTCCCCGCATCGCAGGTGGCCATTCAGGGCCGGGTGCTGGGGGTCTTACGACGCTACTGAAAGCTCCTTTGAGCGTGGCACTGGCCTCGCGCGTCTACATCCTTTAGGATTGGCTTTGGCGGCATAGGCCGGAGGGTTGCGCGGCCGATGCCCGGAAATTGGATACTTTAGAGTATGAATTCAATCAAGTCCTCTCTTGTTCGCAAACGGAACCGCCTGCACTCGGAAGCGGGCTTCACGCTGATGGAGTTGCTGATCGTCATTTCGATCATGCTTATCCTCATGCTGATCGCTATCCCGAACATGCTGAACCTGAAGAGCGAGGCCAACGAGACCTCTGCCATCCAGTCGCTGCACGCGATTTACGAGGCGGAAACACAATATCAAACTACCTATCCGGCCAACGGCTACTCCTGCTCGCTGTCGGCGCTTGGCGGAGACGCCTCGGCCGGTCCGCCCAGCCCTGAGGCGGCGCAGCTGCTGCAACCCGATCTCGCCTCGGGCGAGAAGTCCGGATACACCTTTCGCATCGTGAACTGCACCAAGGAGACCGTGAACAATCAGGACATGTACACGAGCTACGAAGCGATTGCAGTCCCGCAGGCAGTCGGCAAAACCGGTCACCGTGGCTTCTGCATCGACATGACGGGCGAAATCAAATCTGATCCGACCGGCGGAACCAACTGCACCCAGCGCCTCCAGTGACATTTTCTCGCCGTTCAAATAACGCAGCCCCGCTCACAGTGTGCCTGCTGGTGATTCTTTGCCTTGCGGGCGCTTCGGTTCCTGCGGGCGCTCAGTCTCTTTCCGCCGACGCTCTGGCCAAACGGATCGACAAACACTACGACTCCCTCCATTCGCTTGAGGTCAACTTCACCCAGCAATACGAGGGCATGGGCATGGATCGCCACGAATCAGGTGTGCTTCTGCTTAAAAAGCCGGGCCGCATGCGCTGGAGTTACTTGAGACCCGCCGGCAAGCTGTTCCTGCTCGACGGGCACTACGGCTATTTCTACTCGCCCGGAGATACCACGGCCCAGCGCATTCCAGCCAAGGAGATCAACGACCTGCGCTCGCCCCTTCGCCTTCTGCTGGGGCATACAAAGCTTGAAAAAGAGCTGACTGGGCTTGCCATCGATCCCAATGCCGGCGGAACCTACACCCTCACCGGAATTCCTCGCGGCTTGGAGAATCGCGTCTCTTCTTTCAGCATCACAGCCACATCTGAGGGAGTCATAACTCAGATGCAGATCGACGAAACCGATGGCGTGCGCAATACCTTTCAATTCACCGACGAGCGTCCCAACGCGCCCGCCCCAACCTCGGACTTTGTCTTCACGCCTCCGTCCGGTGTGCGCATCGTTGATGGGATGCCCCCAGTTTGAGGCGATGTTCCAGCTTCTGTTGAGTCTTCACGCGTTCAACTCTTCGCTGGATTCTCCTCGCTTCCAGCATTCCGATCATCGGTTGCGTTTACAGTCCATTTAAGAAACTTCCAAACTCCGCCCCTGCTGCCCGGCCGGCCTTTCTTCCTATAATGGCCGCACGGGACCTTTTATTGTGGAAAGGCTGTGTCCTTCGATGTCTAATTTCGAAGAGATTTCCTTGACAAGACTCTGCAGCAAACCACCCGCCAGCACTGCGCATGAGGCTGGCTGGCGAAAAGAAGGATCGGAGTGAATATGAAGCCGACAAGTCGTCCGAATAGCGAAGCCGCTTCAGCGAACATCAGCAAGCGGATTCAGGATCTGGGGGATTGGCGCGGAAAAACACTGGCTCATCTCCGGCAGCTCATCCACGATGCCGACCCCGACATCCAGGAGGAGTGGAAATGGGCGAAGCCCGCATCGCCCGGCACCCCCGTCTGGTCCCACGACGGCATCGTCTGCACAGGGGAATCGTACAAGCAGGTCGTGAAGCTTACCTTTGCGCGCGGAGCCTCCCTTGAAGACCCGAAGAAGATCTTCAACTCCAGCCTGGAAGGGAACATGCGGCGTGCGATCGACTTCCGAGAGGGGGAGAAGATCAATGAAGCTGCTTTCAAGCAACTCATCCGCGCCGCAGTGGCCGCCAACTCTGCAGCGCGCGCTCAACGGGCAGCCAAAAGGAAGTAAGCCTGGCCACGGGGCACGAAGTACGAAGGGCCTGTTGCAAGTTCTTTGTTTTGTTGGCGTCCCCGACGGGATTTGAACCCGTGTTATCGCCGTGAAAGGGCGGTGTCCTGGGCCGGGCTAGACGACGGGGACGCTAGGTCAGCGTGGCAAAAACACACGCCTCCTTAAAGAAAAGCCATATTGAATCTATCAACTGGATCATGCAGTGTCAAAAATTCGGGGCTTACTGCCGAATTCAATCAACGCTAATCTGCTCTTAACGTCTGGTCTTGTGGTTTGGGTCAATTTCAGAAAAGGTGATGGAGCACTCGAATTCGGGAGACCCGCTGCATGTCTCCCGGCGCGCTGCATCGCATCTGGCCAAGATTCAACGATTCGACGGAAACCATTACCGGACAGTATTCTATGGCCCGGAACAGAAATGCCGTTTGTTTCGTATCTTTCTGGTAGTCCAGTGGGCCATGAAGTATCGATTTTCGCGCACGAGCGAAGATTTTGTGAAGCGTTCGCATTTTAGCTGAATCCATATCACATCGCTGTGCATCCCGTTCGGCGCAGCGGCAAATCTCAGCCCGGCAACGACCGGCTTGAACCACTGAGGAACACTTTTTGATGAGACCGTCGCGCACAATCTTGTTGTCCCTGTCGCTGCTGCTTTGCCTGGGGCTGACCGCCTGTCAGAAAGCGGCCACTGTAGCGGCTGCGCCCGCATTTCAGGCTTTGCCGGTAAAGACACTCACCGTCTCGTCCCAGCCGGTCCCGCGGTCGGACGAATACGTAGCCACCATAAAGTCGCGTCGCTCCGCAACCCTCAACCCGCAGGTCGACGGCAACCTTATTGCTATCGTCGTACATTCTGGCCAACTTGTCAGTGCCGGCCAGTTGCTCATGCAGATCGACCCCTCCAAGCAGGAGGCGACGGTGCAATCGCAGGCGGCAACGGTGCAGCAAAAGCTGGCAGTGTACAGGTACGACCGGATTGAGTTCGAGCGACAGAGCAAGCTGTATGCCGCGCAAGTGGCGAGCCGTGACGCGTACGACCAGGCGAGACAAGCCTTTGAAAACTCGAAGGCGGACTACGAGTCGTCGGTTGCGCTGCTCGAGTCGGACAAGAAGGAGTTGGGCTACTACAGCATCCGCGCGCCATTCACTGGTATCGTCGGCGACATACCAGTCCATGTTGGCGATTACGTCTCGGCAAGCACTCTGCTCACAACGGTTGACGAAAACCGGGACCTGGAAGCCTATATCTATGTCCCCGCAGAAATGGCCTCGCAGCTCCGCATGGGTCTCGCGGTTGAGATTCTCAACAACAACGAACAACCGCTTGAGAAAACGGCAATTGACTTCATCTCTCCGCAAGTGGACAACGGGCTGCAAGGCATTCTGGTAAAGGCGCCGGTACACCCCGACGATGCCGTCCTACGCAATGCGCAGCTGGTGAAGGCGCGCATCATCTGGAGCACCGCTCCAACGCCGGTGATCCCAGTGCTGGCGGTTGTCCGTCTGGGCGGCCAGGCCTTTGTCTACACCGTGCAAAGCCAGGATGGACACGACTTCGCGCACCAGGTGGCAGTCACGCTTGGCGATACCGTCGGCAACGACTACGCAGTGCTTGCCGGATTGCAGAACGGAGAAAAGGTCATCATCTCCGGAACGCAGTTCCTTGCAGACCATATGCCGGTCAAGCCGCTGGGTTAATTGGCGATGATTTGACTCCAGACCTTCACCATCAGCACAGATAGACAATAGGCAGGCCCACATTGGTTGACTTTTTCATTCATAGGCCAGTATTCGCGACAGTATGCGCACTGCTCATAGTTCTGGCAGGTGCAGTGGTCATTCCGACCTTGCCGATTTCGCTCTACCCGACGCTCGCTCCGCCACAGGTTACGGTAAGCAGCAACTACATCGGGGCCAACGCCGAAGTGGTTGAGTCGGCCGTGACCATTCCGCTGGAAGAGCAGATCAACGGTGTCGAAGGCATGCGCTATATTTCGTCGACCAGCTCGAACGACGGCACCAGCACCATTACGACGACCTTTCAAACCGGCTACGATCTGAATATCGCGGCTGTCGATGTGCAGAACCGCGTGGCTTCTGCGCAGGGGCGTCTGCCTGCGGCAGTCAACAACACCGGTATCACCATCACGAAGGCAAACTCGAACTTCGTGTTTGCAGCGGCATTTCTGTCGCCGCACAACAGCTATTCCGACCTTTTTATCAGCAACTATCTTGACGTGTACGTCAAGGATGCGCTCAAGCGAATTCCGGGCGTCGGAGATGTAATCATCTTCGGCGAGCGCAAATACGCGATGCGCATCTGGTTGGACCCCGCAAAGCTGGCGGCCCGCGGCCTTACTGCGTTAGACGTAACGAACGCGCTGGCCGAACAGAACGTTGAGATCCCCGCTGGACAGGTAGGACAGCCGCCGGCAAATCCGAACCAGACTTACCAGATTCCGATACGCGTGGTGGGCCGCCTTAGCGATCCCGCACAGTTTGACAACATCATCATCAAGAACACGCCGCAAGGCATTGTCCAGCTCAAAGACGTGGGCCGCGCTGAACTCGGAGCCGAAACCTACTCCACCGATCTGCGCTTTGACGGCCAGGACGCCGTTGGCGTCGGCGTGCAGCAGCTAAGCAATGCCAACGCCCTCGCGGTGGACCGCGCGGCTAAAGCGGAGCTTGACCGGCTCGCGACAACCTTTCCGCCCGATTTGACCTATGTGATTCCGTTCGATACGACCACGGTCGTCGGAGACTCGATCCGCGAGGTGGTGGTGACGCTGGGCGAGGCGATCGTCATCGTGATCGTTGTCATCTTCCTGTTCCTGCTGGACTGGCGCGCGACGATTATTCCGGCAATTACCATCCCGGTTTCGCTGATCGGTACCTTCGCATTCATCAAGGTCTTCGGCTTCTCCATCAACTCTCTGACGATGTTCGGCATTACGCTGGCCACTGGACTTGTAGTCGATGACGCCATCGTCGTCATCGAAAATGTCCAGAGGCACATCAGTGCAGAGCACTCGGACCCTCACACGGCCACATCGGTCGCCATGTCTGAGGTCACCAGCGCCGTCGTTGCGACATCTCTGGTGTTGATTTCGGTGTTCGTCCCGGTTTCGTTCTTCCCCGGAACAACAGGCATTCTGTATCGGCAGTTCGCCCTGACCATCGCATTTTCCATTGCCATCTCGGCTTTCAACGCACTCACACTCTCTCCGGCATTGGCAGCGCTGTTTTTACGCGGAGAGACCATAAAACACGGGCTCTTCGGCCTGATTGACCGCAGCATTCACAAGTCAACTCAGCTGTATGGGCAAATTACGCACCATGTCCTGCGGCTCCGCTATATCGTAATGGTGGTCTTTGTCGCCGGACTCACAGCGACGGTGTATCTATACACGCATGTCCCGACGGCCTTTGTACCTTCGGAGGACCAGAACTACCTGATCTGTGTAGTACAAGCTCCACCTGGCGCGTCCTTAAGCTACACCAGTGATGTTGCGCAGCGCGCAGTCGATATCATCCGGAAGGACAAAGATGTGTTCGGGACATTCGCCGTTATGGGCTTCAGCCTGGGTGGCGGCAGCTCGTCAAATTACGGGCTGATCTTTGTTCCCCTCAAGGCAGTAGAGACCCGCACAAAGGAGGGGCCGGGACACACGGCTGCGGACATTGCAGGCAAGCTTGCGCCGCGACTTCTGGCAGTGCCCGGAGGTATCGTCGCGATGTTCCAACCGCCCGCGATTCAAGGCATCGGCACCTTTGGCGGATTCCAGTTTGAGCTGCAGGACACTGGCCGTAACACGCTCCAGGATCTGGCCCGCGTAGCGCAAGAGATCGTTGGCGCCAGCCGCCAGGACAAATACCTGACTGGTCTGTACACCAGCTACACGGCGAATGATCCGCAGCTGCTGGTTACGATTGACCGCGAAAAGGCCAAGGCGATGGACGTTTCGCTCAGCCAGATCAGCTCGACGCTGGGCGTTTTTATGGGTTCGCAATATGTAAACGACTTTGACTTCAACAACCGGTCGTACCGCGTATACGTGCAGGCAGACCAGCAGGCGCGCATGACGCCAGCAGATCTGCGCAGATTTTATGTGCGGTCTGACTCAGGCCAGATGATCTCGCTTGACAACCTCGTGACCATCAAACAGACGTCTGCGCCACAGGTCATCTACCACTACAATCTGTTCCGGTCCGCGGAGATCGACGGCTCCGCAGCGCGAGCCTACAGCTCCAGCGTAGGGCTCAAGCAGATGGTGAACCTTGCAAAGAAATATATGATGCCGGGCATGCAGTATTCATGGACCGGGCTGTCGCTCGAAGAGATTGAGTCGGCAGGCAAGGCAATCCTGATCTTCGGACTGGGCCTTCTGGTGGTCTTCCTTACGCTCTCCGCTCTGTATGAGAGCTTTGCCCTGCCCTTCATCATTTTGCTGGCCGTGCCGATGGCGGTCCTGGGGGCACTGGGCGCCGTGTTGATGCGCGGCATGGCGAATGACGTGTACTGCCAGATCGGACTCGTTATGCTCATCGGACTCTCTGCCAAGAACTCGATTCTGATCGTCGAGTTCGCCGAGCAGATTCGCCAACGCGGGAAGACGATTTTTGAGGCCGCCATCGAGGCCGCCGAGCTACGGCTTCGCCCGATCCTGATGACGTCGTTCGCGTTCATTCTGGGCATGCTGCCGCTCTACTTCGCAACCGGAGCCGGAGCATTGGGCCGGCGGTCAGTGGGAACGACGGTCGTTGGCGGCATGCTGGTTTCCACAATACTGAATCTGTTCTTTATTCCGCCACTGTATGTGATCCTGGAGACGCTGCTGGGCAAGCTGTCTCCCAAGAAGAGGAAGCGCGCAGCAGAAGGACCGGCAACAGCGTAATGCGTTCATAAACTTGAAGAGGCCAGCGATGGGCCTCTTCGAGGCTTGCATTAGCCACAGTCAACTCGCCTGTTCCACCATTTGCCCCCTAACGGCCCTTTTGCGCACCGGGGCTTTTCTGGCATGTACAGTTTTCTGCCGTCCACCCGCTCCTTTCAGGAAAGACTCGGCCTGCGCTTCCGCGCTTTGTGAAGCCGATTTGGCCTTCCTAATAGCCAGATTGGCCATCGTCTCGACAAGCCACTCAAGGTTTTCTGCGCCGATTGATTGCTGATCGGCCTCGGGGACAGGATTCATGAAATCGATCGCGTATGGAACGCCATCCTGCACCGCGAACTCAACGGTGTTGAGGTCATATCCCAGGGCCTTGCACAGTATGATCGAGTCCGCCTTCACGCGCTTGAGAAGCCTCCTGTTTGTGTTGAGCGGCTCGCGCAGATAGCGCTCCGGATGAGGACGGCGCGGATCGTACGGCAGGATGCGGACTTTTTCGCGCCCGACGACGAGGCAGCGGAAGTACTCCGTGAAATTCACGGCCCGCTGCAAAACCATGCACAAATCGCGGCTCCGGTCGTAGGCATGGAAGAACTCGTCGCGGTTGTTGACCTCGTACACATCTCGCCAACCGCCGCCGTCAATGGGCTTGAGGAATGCCGGAAACCCAATGTAGTCGAAAACTGCGCCCCAGTTGAGCGGATACTCCAGGTTGCGCATTGTCCGGTCAGTGGCCCCCTTCGGGAGCTGTTTGTGGGGAAGCATGACCGTCGGCGGAACCGCGATGCCTAGCTTTGCCGCCAGTGCGTAGTTAAAGAATTTATCGTCTGCCGACCACCAGAAAGGATTGTTGATGATCGCCGATCCCGACAGCGCGGCGTGTTTGAGCCAGGCGCGGTAAAACGGCACATCATGGGAAATGCGGTCCACAATAACCGCATAGCCTGACGGCTTGTTCATGGCGACGCTGCCCACCTGAACAAACTCCGCCACAACGCCGTCAACGTTCTTCGAATTGATGCGCTCAACCAGCGCTCCGGGGAAGGTATTTTCCAGTCCGAAAAGAACGCCGATCTTCTTCAACGCAGTTTCCCTCCTTAGCGCACAATAGCGCCCGTAAGGTCAACTTAGCTGATGCACAGTCACGATGCAAAGCAGGATGAAGAGCCCGCTACCGAGCGGGCATCGGCAAGCACCCGCTCATGCAGCGCAGCGGGGGCAATCACACACGCGCCCGGGCCGAAGCCGAGCGCGACGAAGCGCGCCTGCTCCTCGCTGTCGAACTGGATGCGCAGCTTCAACCAGCCTTCGGGAGCCGGCGGGCCGTCCTTGACGGGCGATGAAATCCACCACTCGAGGATGCGGCGCGCTGCCTTGGCTTCAATCATCAGGATGGCTTCATACCGGTTGCGCTGGCGCTCAAGCTCAGCGGTGGACTGCTTCCAGTAGTCCGCAAGATTGAAGTGGGCCGGGCGCTCACAGGGAAGGGCCAAAACGGTCAGAGAGTTTATCCGCGAAACGCGATAGGTGCGCAGCCCCCTCGGCGTGTGTGCCACCAGATACCAGCTTGCACCCTTTGCGACCAGCCCCAGCGGATCAACCGTCCGCGGACCACTCTGTCCATCCGCGCGCGTGTAGTGGAAGGAAATTTTGCAGTCGCGGGCAACGGCGTCCTGGACCTCGGCCAGAAGCGTGAGGTCTTCGTTGGAAGGACGCCAGTCGGTCGTATCCACATACAATCGCTCGCGAATGGCCTC